>JAIFLS010000004.1 GCA_020048935.1 bacterium
TTGAAGCCCTGGGGATGAGCAGGCGTTTCGCCGGGATTTTTCCAGTCCAAAAGGATTGGTGATCACTCCTCGATCACGACGCGGAAGCCGACGTTAAACACACCCTGCCACGGATGGTAGCCCAGTCGGTAGCTGGACGTGGCGCGGTAAGGCCGGTCGAAGAAGGATCCGCCCCGCACGGTTTTCTTTGTCTTCCATTCATCCGGATTGCTTTTTGCCTTGTCTCCGGGATAGTCGGCATAATCGCTCCGGGTCCACTCAGCAACATTGCCGTGCATGTCGTAGAGTCCCCAGGCATTCGGTCGATATTGCTTCGTCCCTGTGACAAGGACATTGCCATCGTCGAACCGGGATTCGCGTGGAACGAAATCATAGACGGGATTGCCGACCAATTTTGGATAGAAAGACGGATTGACGCCCGAGACCGCCAACTGCTCAATCGATTTGTCAGCCAGATTGGCATAGAGCCCGAAGTCGGTTTCGAGTGCTCCGAAGGAGAATGCCCTGTCACACCCGGCGCGACAGGACCACTCCCACTGCGCTTCGGTTGGCAGCAGGACGTCCTTGCCGATCTTCTCGCCCAGCCACTTGTTGAATTGATTAGCCTGCAGCCAGCTCACCTGCACCGCCGGCTGCCTGGCGCCGCGGGCCGAGTAGCCGTGCATGGTGTGATCCTTCCATTGCTGATCGAAGTAGCTTGGGTTATGATCAGGATTGAATCGGAAGAATAAGGCGTTATCGATCTCGCACTCCGAGATCCAGAACGGCTTTTCGATCCGCACGACGTGCCGTGGCTGCTCCATGGGCGATTCCGAATCGCTGCCCATGATGAACTCGCCGGCAGGTATGCGCACCATGGCGATGCTCATCCCCTCGCCCAGCTCAAAGACACGGCGCACAGTCTCGCCCGCCTGCTGCTGCATCTGCCGGGCAACCTCGGCATCGAAGGGCCACTTGGTCGCGCTGATGGCAGTAGCGGGACGCAGCCCAGGCAAAGGCGCGGCGCGGCGCGTGACCTTGTAGGGCTCGGAAGGACGGTAGTCCCGGTCTGGATCTACACGTGCAAACCGGGCCCGCAGCTCGGCCGCCGTGGCCGCCATGCCAGCCACCCCACTGGCCTGATGATCAGTCCCGGGGTAGACATCCAGCCAGCTTCCATGGAACGGGACATTCAGATCGATCCAGGTGTTGAGTCTCCGCCACGAATCCTCGTCGAGATTGACTCCATAATGCCCTTTCTCAAGGAGCTGGACACCCTCGGAGGTTGAGGCGTGGAACTCGTATGGCCTTAGCATCAGTCCGGTACTCTCCGGGCCGGGGCGGCGGAAGTACCGGTGGAAATTATAGTAGGCCGTGCTGAAATTGGCGCTTGGCCTGGCGACTGGAACATCCCTAGTCTTGAAGTCGGGCGCGGCGGGCTTGCTGCCATCATGGCAATCATTGCAGTAGGCATCCAGTACCGGCTGGACTTCGGCGTTGAACGAAAAACCTTCCACGAGCTCCCGGTAAGGGCTTATGCGTTGCGGCGGCTTGCCCGATGCGATCGTCGGCCGGCCCAATGGCGCCTCTCCGGGCGGCTCGTGACAGCCGATGCAGCCCAGATACTCGCCCGGCATACCCACCAGCCAGCTACGGAAAAGCTGAATCGCCCGGCCGCTGGCGTCCAGCGGCTGGATCGACAGCGTCATGTTGGCGGGAATCCTGAACATGGCCGAGCCGTCGGCCTCGACCTTGACGGAGCCGAGCACCCGTTTGACATCCCAGCCGCTTTCGACGCCGAGGACGTGATGGCTGCCACTGCGGAAATAGGAGAAGTTGTAGGTTAAAAGCCGCAGTGAATCGACCGTCCCGAAGGGAACCTCTTTCAGTCCGGGGCCCGCGTAGATGTTCTGGATGAATACGGTGGTCTCTTTCTGTGACGGATCAACCCTGTCCGGAATCACCGGTGGACGCGGACGCTGGCGAATGGGATAAGGATGCAGCATGAACTTGAATCCCTCCTCCATCTCGGATGGCAGGGGCACCATGTTATCGAAGACATCGACCAGGTAAAGCTGCCAAGGGCTGCAGGCGGCCGCTTTCGCCAGCACCAGGAAGTAGGAATCACTGACAGGATAGGGTTGATAGAACTGCGGCCAGACCCCATCCACCAAGCGATCGAGATCCAAGGCCATCTCGGGATAGCGGAATCGCAAGGCCGGATAGCACTTGTCGAAGAATCTGCGCAGGCGGTTGTGATAATTCTTGTCGGACAAATCCATGCCCGCCATATGCTGTTCGACCAACTGGCCCACGACCTCCCGCAGGTCCGGAAACTGTGCCAGCAGTTTCTCATCGACATCGGGATAGAGCTGCTCCGGGATCACATGCGTCACCCGACGGCCATAGCCCGGAATGTGCTGGACGACCCCGTCGGCATGGGCGTGCCCCTGGTTGGCATCGAAGATCGTCAACTTGCCGCCACCCGCGACACCGTGATGTCCGGACACGATCGCCACAAACCGGCCGGGAGTGGTCGGCAGCGGACGTGCGTTCATCATGGCATTTGGCCACAGGCTCTGCGAACCGTAGATCGATCGCTGATTGCTGCCGTCGGGATTCATGGTCATCATGATGCGCGAGTAGTAGTGCATGATGTCGGTGTACTCCCAGCGCAGATACATGATTTTTCCGTTCAGCAGAACCGTCGGGTACCACGAGGCGTCCTGGTCGAAGGTGAGCTGGCGCACATTTGCACCAGCGGCATTCATGAGATAGAGATTCGGCACCATTTGCTTGCCCCCGATACAGGGAACGCCGATCAGCGGGGCGGTTGAGCTGAAGATGATATTCTCGCTCGGAAGGTATATTCCGCCGTAATTGTGGATCATGTCGCCCTCGATGGAAGAGACCTGCCGCAAGCCCGAACCATCAACCCCGACCTCCATCACTTGAAACCGGTTGTTGAGATCGGTCGAGGTGAAAAGGAGCCTTTTCGAATCGTAATGCAGATCGATTTCGCCTAGGTAGGCCCCGTTGGTCGGGGCATAAACATCGGTCAACGTCCCTGTTCGGATATTGAGGCGGGCAATCTTGTTCCGGTACCCTGTCGGCTTGAGCGTGTGGGTTCCGAGCCAATTCGCCGTGATGGGAACCCGGTCGGAAAGCACAACGAGCGCTTCATCGAAATCAAGATAGGGATTATCGCGCACCAGTGCTGCCTGTTTGAGTTCCTCGAATTTTTGCAGCGACGCGATGGCCCCAGGAGCATTGGTTGCAAGCCCCTCCGTAATTTTGGGCATATCTTCCACAAACCGCAAGGCAGCCTCCAGATAGACAGGGCCTTGCTTGTACTGCTCCGGTTTGCTGGCGAGGATATGCCGGATCGAACGCACCAGTGCTTCCGGGGTGGAAAACACCATCCTGGCCTTCTGCTCATTAGGCTCTTGTGTCTCGCCTGCATAAGCGCCAAGCGTCAGGATTGACGCGACGGTTAGTAAAACGGCTGTGTTTGTTAAATTTTTCATTCTTGATGATTTTCTTTCAGGGTCCTGATGGCGTCTAGTTCCTAAACGCCTGGTCCCTAGTCCTTGATTTTGCTGTTCCAAACAGCAATCGCGTCCTGATCATAAAAGCGCCTGCCCTCGCGGATGGCCTGTCGATGCATGGTCTCTATCTCAAGCCGGGTACGATACCGCTGGTCCCGCCACAAGTCGATTCCCATCAACGCGAATCCCTCCATGCCCACATCCGGCCGCTCCGCGAGCATGCGCTTGCCCGTGCGAATGATCTCCAGTGCCTCGACATAGTCAGCGGCATTATGATCTTGAAAATTGGCGAGAATCGGGCTCATTTCGGGACGGTCGAAGCTGACCAGCGGACCCTGATTGGAGCTGTGGTTGAATTGACGATTCAGATCGACTCCTGTGATCGCGCTCAACCGGTCGATCTGGGCTTTGGTGAGCGGCGATCGGCCACCCGGATGGTTGGGGTATGCCGAGGAATAGTCCGGATAGAACACCGCATTCAAATCAACCCAGGCGGCGATCCGCTTGAGCTCATCCGGCGTGATGTCAACCTTTTCGTGACCGGCGCTCTCATTCCTGAGCACGCGCAGCAGCGGGCTGGCGTGCGATCCCCAGTCGTAGGCCGGTCGCGTCTCGGCCGGCCCGCCGCCGATGACCTTGATAAACCGTTTTCGCCACAATTCGTTATAAGAGGTGTTGAAGATCACGTTACGGTCGGGAGCCAGATTGAGGCGTTTTCCGGCTGGTTTGCCGAAATCGTGACAACTTATGCATTTGGCATCGAATATCGGCTGCACCTCCGTCATGTAGTTGAAATTTTCCTCTCGCCCCTGCCACCCCGTGATCTCGCTGGGTGGCCGCTGTAGTGCAAGGGGGACAATGCCGATCCGGGTGGGAGGCGGTGCCATGCGCCGGTCTTCATGGCAGCCGATACATCCCGTGGTCTCACCCGACTGCGCCACCGTCCCGCTGCGCATGGAGTGGATCATCATTCCGTCCTTGTCAAGCAACTGGAAGTAGATGAAGCGGTCGGACGGCACCTTGAAGTAGGCCGAGCCGTCCGCTTCGACCGGAACCGTACTGATGATCCGCTTGGTCTCGAAGCTGTGCCAGTTGACGCCTGGATAGGCCGATCCCTGCGCGCCCCACACGCCTGGCCCCCAGAAGCGCTTCTCCGGGGTTTCAACCACGCGCACATACTTTATCGTTCCGCGCGGCACCGCCTGTATATGTTGACCGATATAGACGTCCTGGATATACATCGTGCCGGCACGGTTCTCGAAATCCCTGCGTGACGGGATCGGCAGCGGACGCTTGACCACTGCCAACGGGATCGGATTGAAACAGCTCGTCGCCTCGCTGTGCAACAGAACCTCGTTGCCAAAGCTATCAACCAGAAATATGCCGGTCCGGTTTTCTGGATTGTTCGGTTGGCCGGGGCCGCCGATGATCCGCGCCGCGAGAAAGAAGCTGTCGTTCAACGGATGGGGGGTCTGATATTTGGGTCTCACCTGCATAAAGGCGTCCCAGGCATTATTCGCCGTGCCGGGGTCACGCACCAGGCCTATCGCCGACTCAGGCCAGGTGCGTTCGACCGGGGCACGACCATCCATGCCATTGCGGCGGTCGATGATGGCCAGCGCCCCCCAGGCGACATCATGACAGGACGCGAAGATCGCCAAGGCCTTCTGCGTGCCTGGGATGATGCGCGCATCGATCACCGCGCCGGGGGATGGCGTGTTGTTGCCCCAGTAAAGCGATTGGTTGGATCCGTCGGGATTGACGGTCCAAAGAGCCTGGGCATCGCCGAAATTGCGGTCGACATACTCCCAGCGGTCGTACAATATACGCCCGTCTGGCATGATCTGGGTGGGCCTGTCGAAAAGGGTATTCTTGGTGATCTGGTGAATGTTGGCTCCGTCCGGTGACATGCGATAGATGTTGCCCATGATATGACGGTTACACATGCAGTACTTCGGCTCGCGGGTGGATGAGAACACGATGTCATCATCGGCCAGATAGAGCGGGTGCACATTGTCGGTATCGGGCAGATGCGTCAACTGTCTCAGGCCGCTCCCGTCGGATCTGATCTCGTGGATATGGTAGTCGTCCTGCACATTCTTCTGCATCGAAAACAGGATGCGCTCGCCATCCCAATGCAGGCAGGGATCGCGGATAACCCCGTCCGGGGATTCGAGAATCGTCCTGACTTCGCTGCCGCGCGAGAAATCAATGATCTTCAAGGCCGACCCCGGACGCAATTTGGCGTGACAGTTCTCGTTCGGGGCACCCGGCGAGATGTTGTGCGTGTTGTGATGATCGTAGGCATACGGGTGGCGCTGCACGAACAGCAACGGCTGCCGGTTAAGCAGCGGGTTGCGCTTCACCAGCGCCTCGAACCGCAAGGCATCGAGAGCCTTTTCGTCACCGGACGCGACCACCCCATCGATAGCCGCCATCATCTCGGCGGCAGGATAGGCGGCGGGAAATAGTACGTCGAGCTTGCAAACAGCATTGCGCAGGGACTGCGCGGATGTTGCCAAGCCGCTGGCATCTGGTTCCGCCGCTGTCGCGGCCAATGCGCACATCAAGTTTACGATCAAACATGGAATAGGTCTCAAATCATTCCTCTATAATTATACGGAAGCCAACCCACATAACGGGTTGGTAATCGTCGTGGACCAGGCGGTGACTGCTGGTGCATTGCGTTGGCCGGTGCCACCAGGAGCCGCCGCGGGCGATGCGCTTGCCGGGAAGGCTGTCGTCGTTGCGTCCATCGGCATCCTTGTAGGGATAGGCCAGATAGCGGGAACGGGTCCATTCGGCAACGTTCCCATGCATGTCGTGGAGTCCGAAGGCGTTGGCCGGATAGGTGCCTGGCCGGGCGGAGAGTTGCTGGCCGTCGTCAACCGAGGGGTCGTGCAGGAAGTACATTTCATACACGCTCGGATTGGGTTTGATGGCAATTGCATGGTAACTTTCGTGGGCGGTATCGGCGTAGAAACGCTGCATCTGCAGATCGGCGGTGTTGGCATGCCGGCCGTAGTCAGCAAAGGGCGCGGCGTTGGCGGTGCCGGCGCGGGCGGCCCATTCCCATTGCGCCTCCGTCGGGAGCGTCACATTTTTTCCGGTCTTCTCCGAGAGCCATCGACAGAAGGCGAGCGCATCGCGGAAGGAGACGCGGCAGACGGGCTGGTGCGCCTCGTTGAGCGACCATGAGCGCTGGCCGAACTGGTAGGAGAGCATGTCAGCCACCTTCGAATCGTGGGCGGAATTGAATTCGCGGTAGAGTTCGTTGGAGACTTCGTAAGTGGCCATCCGGAAGGGTTTGTGGATGACAACGCGGGCGACGGGCTGTTCGTCGCGATGCCCGTCCGGATTGCCCATGACGAACGCCCCGGCAGGGATGTTCATCATCGCGATGGCATAGCCGTCGACCTCGAGCGGGGCGGCCGGGGAGGCGCTGGCCTCGAAAGGCCAGCCAGCCAGCTCGATCAAAGGGTTTTCGATGGGCTCCTGAGGGGTTGGCTTGACGGGCTCGACCGGCGCGGGCGGTGGTGGCACCTCCTCGTGGTTCTCCGACACGCCTGCGTATTGCTCCCGCAAGCGCGCCCGGATGCCTTCCAGGGCAGGGATGTTGGCACCCTGCCAGCCGATGGAATTCCATGAACCGTGGTAGGGTCGGTTGAGGTCGCTCCAAACCACAAGCGCATCACGTTCCAAAGGCGTAAGGTCCACGCCGTGATGCCCCTTGGTCAGTATCTGCCCGAGCTCACTCGTTGAAAAATGGAATTCCATGGGGGAAAGGAGGTGATAGTCACCCTCGATGCCGTTGGCGCGGCTGTATGGAAAGAGGTTGATATAAGCCTGCGAGACGGTGCCGCCCCGTGCTCCGGCATACTTTGGGCGAAAATTGATCATGGATCCCTTGCGCAGGTCGGGCTTGGCGGTAACGCCGTCATGGCAGGCGATGCAACGACGATCCAGGACGGGCTGGACTTCGCGGTCGAAACTGAACCCCGCGACATAGGGACGCCACGGTTCAAGCGGGGCGCTCGGGCTCGTCGAGGCGATGGTGCGGCGGGCAGGCGGGGCCATGTCGCGATCCTCATGGCAGCCGACACAAGAGAGCACTTCACCGGGCATGGCAGTGAGCCAGGAGCGCATGACAGCCAACGCCTGGCCGTCGGCATCCAGGGGCTGGAGCGAGATCGGCGTATTGGCCGGAACGGTGAACTTCGCGGAGCCGTCGGGATAAACCTTGGCCGTGCCGAGCGGCCGATGCAAATCCCAGGGACCGTCGATGCCGATGACACCCAGAAGACCACCCACGCCATGATAGCTGAAGGTGTATGAGAAGGCACGGACAAATTTGACCGTACCTCGTGGAATCCCGCGCAAACCGGGCCCCTCGTAGATGTCGGCGATGTATATGGTGGCATCCTTGCGCGCCGGATTCACGCGGTCCGGCAGGATGGGTGGCACAGGCCGACGGATGACGGGAATCGGTTCAACGATCGCCAAGGCCGGATCGTCCTTGAGCAGCAGGAAGTTGTCGAACACATCCACCAGATACACCCCCCACTTATGCTTCGGGGTGGGCTGGCAGGCGACCAGGAAATAGGATTCCGAGAGCGGCTGCGGATGAAGGAAGCGAGGCCAGACGTTGCGCACGTGGTCGTAGATCCTGCCGATGTTGTTGGTGGCGGTCGAAGGGATCGGCTGGACCACGCCCGACGCCTCGTGGCGCCCCTTGGCTGCATCGAGAATGATCAACTCCCCAAGACGCCCATCGCCATGGTGTCCGGTGGATATACCCGCCATGCGCGTGGACGAGCCCGGCACCGGCGTGGCATAGAAGAAGGCGGTAGGCCAGTAGGAGTTCGATCCGTAAAGCGAACGCTGGTTGGTGCCGTCGGGGTTCATGGTCATCAGCAGGCGGGTGTTGGAGTGCGGGGTGTCGGTATATTCCCAGCGCTGGTAGAGTATGGTGCCGTTGGAAAGCACGCGCGGATTCCAGTTGTGCTCTTGGTCAAAGCATAACTGCCGCACGGATCCGTCCGCATATAGGCGCACAAGATTGGCAACATGGGCCCCCCCGGCGACGCAGGGTACGGAGACCATCGGTAGCGTCGAGGTGTAGAGGAAATCGCCGTTCGGCAGGTAGCAGGCGTCGTAGTTATTGACGTCAGGCTCGATCACAGGCGAGACCTGGCGCAGCCCCGTGCCGTCGAGCCGGATCTCAAAGACCTGCCAATCCTTCTCGGTGGGCATGGAGAAGAGCATCCGGTCCGCATCGAAGTGGAGGCAGAAATCGCCGATGAACCGTGTCTGCTCGGGTGTAAAGAGGGTGCTGTCGGGCGCTTTGCCGTGGATCGAGAACTGCATGATCCGGTTCTTGTAGCCGATCTTCTTCAGGTTTGAATTGGAATGGAAGTTGGCACCCCAGTTTGTCAGTTTCCCGGACAACGACGAGGTCGAAGTCGAGAAGCGGGTTAGCCAACAGGATGGTGCGCTGGAGATCGGCGGCGGCGGTCAGCACGGCAGTGGACTCTGGGGTGCCAGTCCCGAACAGGGGCTGGAGGTCGTCGGGCAGTGCCGCGATGCGCTGCCGGATGGCGTCGGCATCAGGAAAGCGATCCGGGGCGCTGGCGTTGATATCCTCGAACGCGCGAAGCAGACCAACCTTGCTAAAGAACACAAGACGCCGTTCAAGGTCGGCACGGGGGAAGGACGGATTACTGTCGGGGCTGCCCGCCAGAGTGTTGAACGAACAAATCGCACTGACGGTAAGCCATAAAATCGTTTTCAAATGACAGCCTTCTATAAAGACAGCGTATACTCCACAAGATCATCCATCTGCTGTGCGGTCAGGCTGGATGTCCGTCCGTGCTTGTCTTCGGGGTTGAATCGGGTGAAAACCTCCTTCATCGTGGCGGCCTGCCCCCGGAAAAGGTAGGGTGCGGTTCGCCAGACTTCCAGCAACGGCGTCGTCACGAAGTCGGTGATGCCGAGTTCGTCCGGGCCCGTGCCGACGTCGACAATATTACCATTCGTCTTGTAAGGTCCGCTGTGGCACTGGATACAGCCCGCGGTGGCGAATATCTTCTCTCCGCGCTTTGCCGATGCGCTCAACTCGCCGTTGACCAGATAGGGGCTCGGGACCGGCCGCAGCGCGCGCATGTAGGCGTCGACCGCAGTAGAAACGTCTTCGGGGACGACGGCGAATTGAATAAACCGGAAACCAGAGCGCACCGCCGCCTCGGCACGCGGGCGGATCCCGGTGATCATGACGGGCGGCGTCTCATGGCTGAAAAGCATCGTACGCGTGTTCTTGGCGTTGCCGATACCGTCGTTGAGCAGGTCCCAGTTGACCGCGTCGGCCCGCGCATCGGGATGGCAGGTCGCGCAACTCTGCCACTGCTGGAAGCACAGAAGGGCGTCATGAAAAGCGATTTCACCGCGCCGGATGAGATTCGGTTCGACCGGAGCACCAACCAGAATGGATCGAGCCACGGGTGTTCGGCCAGTGCCGCTGATATCGATCCGGGCCAGGCTATCGGAGAAGTATTGCGCAATTATCGCCTCATTGCCCATGAGCATCACCCCCCGCGGCCCATTGCCCGGGAGTGCCAGGCGCCGACGCATACCGACGATAAAACCAAGATCGTTTGGAATCTGATCCAGCGAGCGGGCAAAACTCCTAGTCGCTTGCCCAGAGGCAATCGCGTCGATGGTCTCGTGAAGGGCCGTCCGGTCGATCACGCTGAGCTCATGGGTACCGGAGTGTGCTACCACGAGATGAAGGCCATCTGCGGAACAGGCAATTCCCCAGGGATTGGCTGCCCCCAGATCGATATCGTCCAGCAGAACGGTCGTCAGCCACGAGCCTTTAGCCACGTCGATAATGCTCAGGGCACTCGTATTCATCCAGCCGCGTTCCAACTGCGTCGTGGGCACGCCGAACCGGGCGATGTTGTGGGTGATATAGGCAAAGCGCCCATCCGGAGCAATGCAGATGTCGCGCACCGCCGTCGAGCCGCCGGGGAGGGAGAGGGTCGTCGAGCTCTTGAACGTTTTCAAGTCGATGATATCGAGTTGGGCAGCGACGACCTGTGCTCCAGCGGCCTGGGGAGGCAGATGCTGGACCACCAGAAGCGTTGTCCCATCGGGGGTGACCGCCGCGGCAATCGGCTCGCGACCGACCTTGAGGGTCGCGATCCGCTTTCCGCTGCCGATATCGTAGGCCGCCACCTCGTCCGTGAAACGGTTGCACACATACACGGTCCTGCGATCGGCTGACAGGCAAGGAGCCACCGGCGTGTGACCGGCAGGAATGGTCCCGTCCAGGATAAAAGTCCGCGTGTCGATGATGTCGATCGCTCCGTCAGCCGTTCCGTGGGTCACAAAAAGTCGCCCACCGTCAGCATCAAGAACGAGCCCGGATGGAGCCCCGGCCAGCGAAACCGTGGCTTTCACCGCGCCCGAACCCAGGTCGATGCACACGACACTCGCCCCCGTATGATTAATGACGTACACCGATCCCGTCCCCGTGCCAGCAACCAGATCGAGCGGCGAACGATAGGGATAGACCGGTCCCAGGGGCAGACCTTCACCCGTTTGACCACCGAATGCGGGACCGATCATCCAGAACAGCACCGTCAACATCAACGCAACCCGACCAACCCCGGCGGTTGCATAGCGGGAAAACCTCGGGCTGAAGGGAACGTCACCTGTCAAGATAATCATCGGCTATACCTTAAAACGAAAGTTGTCTTCAATCGGGTTAAGTGAATCATAGCGGATGAGAACAACGTGACAACCCCTCAGTTGCAAAAAAATATCGTCAATCGATGAACGAGCAGCAGTAGTCGGTCAAGGTTTTGACGCGCACCTTGAACCGGGAAGCTGGCGGTACATCAAAGGACTCTCCACCCTTGACCGCCTGCCATTTTGAAGCCCCCGGCAGAATGACATCAAGTTCACCGGAGAGGATCTCCATGATCTCCTTCTCGGCAGTGCCAAACTCATACTCGCCCGGCAGCATGACCCCGAGCGATTTCCTTGAACCGTCGGCAAAGAGGATCGTGCGACTCGTCACACGCCCCTCGAAATAAACATTCGCCTTTTTCACCACCGCCACATTCTCGAATTTCGTCATATACACTAGACTCCTTTTGAACGCAGGAAATCAAAGCTGGACTTGAGGCAGTCAAACGGGTCGCGGAAGCACTGATCCTGCTCGACCGCATACCATTTCACACCGGCCGCGCGGCAGGCAGGAATAATGCGGTCCCATTCGAGATTGCCTTCGCCGATCGGGGCCATGCGCGTCTCGTTCTTCCCCTCGACTACTTCCTTGTCCTTGATATGGATCACCGGCACCCGCCCCGGCACCCGCTTCAGGATGTTGGCGCAGTTGAGGCCCGCGTGCTCAATCCAGTACAGATCGAGCTCCAGCATCAGATCCGCCGGTGCTTCGTCGATCAGGATATCCTCCAGCGTCAGGCTCTGTCCGACTGGCTTGAAGAATTCCGAGCTGTGGTTATGATGCCCGAAGCGGATACCCGCCGCCTTGAGTTTCTGAATGACGGGGATCGCATCCTTCACAAAATGGCGGTATCCGGCAAGTGAGCTCTCATACGTCCGGGGAATCCCGCCGATCGCAGCGAAATCGCAGCCGACCGAATGGTGGAACTCGATTTCCTTCTCGGTTGCATCCCGTAGAGACTCCCACGACCGGTGGGTGGCGATGCACTTGAGCCCGTGATCGGCCAGCATGCGTCCGGCCTGGGCGGCACCTACTTCCGGCGTTTCCCCGTTCATCGCTCCCACGGCGGAAAGCTGTACGGCGGGATAACCGATATCCGCGATTTTCTTCAAGCTGGCCGCGAAATCGACTGCGGTCTTGGTGTGCTCGCGAACGGTAAACATCTGCGCTGCAATCTGGGTAGCCATGAAAACACCTCCGAAATAAACGAGTTAGTAACACTGCTTGCCGCTTATAACATGATCCAAGGACGCTTTACAAGCATTCAGCGACCGCATTCATTCACAAGATAGTCGACAAACTCCTTGATGTCCGCCGTTGCAACACAGACGTATTTGTCGGCCGCCCCGTAATAGACATAGAGGGTCCCATCGACGATGACGTTGCCTGTGGGGAACACGCATCCACTGTAGATGCCACTGATCTCGCACTCTTCCTCCGGTTCGAGAATAGGGTCTTTCGTGCGGGCAATGATCTTTTCGGGGTTCTCAAGATCCAGCAGTACGGCCCCGGCCCGGTAGCCCCTACCCTTTTCCTTTTCGGCAACCCCGTGGTAGATATGCAGCCAACCCTTGTCCGTACGCAGCGGAGGACAGGACCCTCCAACCTTGAGGGCTTCCCATTCGGCCTCACCCTGCATGAGCACCTTCGGGTTCGACCATTCCATCAGGTCGTCGGAATAGGCAATCCATGTGGACGGTTTCGCGCAAGAGGGAGCGCCCTCGCGATATCGGACCGGACGCGAGAGACGGACGAACTTCCCGTTGATTCTTTCGGGAAACAGGATGACATCGCGGTCGTCGTCGCGGGTGTCGGTGATACGTCCGAGCCGCTTGAAATTCCGGAAATCCTGGGTAATCGCCAGATGCGTCAGCGTATCATTACCCTTCAGAAAGGCGGGGCCATCGGCCGGCGGATTGAGCCAGGTGCGCTTTTTCATCGCCTCATAGCTCCAGTAGCGCCCAGGCGCATAGGGGCGTGCCGCATAGGTCATGAAATACCATTCACCGAATTTGACGAGCCGCGGATCCTCCACGCAACCCGCATCCGGACCGTCAACCGACGGTGAAAACACCGGCTGGTCCGATTGCCGCTCAAAATGGAAGCCGTCCTTGGATGTCGCCAGCCCCAGGTGAATATGGTGCATTTCGGTGTCGCCGGCGGCGCGGTACAGCATCACGAACTCACGCTTCGCCTCATCATAGATCACGGCGGGGTTGAGAACACAGAAATTCTCCCACTCATTGGCCGCATTCGGTTTCAAAATCGGATTGCCAGCATACTTCTTCAATTTCAAGATCAGACCTCGTTCGTGTTGTATTATGTCAGCGATAACAAATCCCTCATTCCGAATGAACTTCAGATTTCGAATAGTATAGATCGCGGGATGGTTTGCAAACACCATAATCCTGCATATTAGGTGTAGATTCCTGCAAGGATTATTCCTTGCGCCTTAGTGCCGTTTGCGCTATCTACAAATACACCTGATCGGGCAAGGCAAGCGGAGAACGTAACGAACACCATCGACAGGCGCGCATTATTCACAAAGCAAGGCCACCACACACGCGGGGCAATCCCGATTGGAGATAATCATGCAGCATCAGGCATGCAAACCCGCAACCGGGATTGAAACCGCGCCGGAAGGGACGGTCAACACTCCGCCAGATCGCGAATCCGTCCAGACCTTCGCGCTCCCCTCACAGCACCTGCGACTTACCCAGGTCATGCTTACCGATTGTTCCGATAGGAATAACGAGTTTGTGCATGAACGACTGTGGCTCTTGCACCCGAGCAACGGGACGTTGTCTCTTTCGGGAAATCTATTCCTGCTCGAAGACCTTGTGCAGGCCTCCGGCAGGATATTTGTCAAGCACGCGCCGCTGCCGGAAGCGCGCCCGATTCCGTCTGCCTCTGATCTGCAGGTTTCTCCCAACAAGGGTGGCGGATTCACTTTATCACTGTTGGAAGCGGAAGGAAGCAGCGAGCGCTGGACGGTCCTCGACTATGATGGCGATTCCCTTGAACGGATTCGTGTTATGCAGGACTGGCAGAAGAATCAGCGTCCGCAGACCGCAGGACACGTTCTTCCCCGTCTATTGAGCAACACATGGGGTGACCGTTCACGAGACAGCCGAATGCAGGAGGCCTTTGTCATAGCGGAAATCGAGGCGGCTCATCGGCTGGGTGTTGATGTAGTCCAGCTTGATGATGGCTGGCAAAAAGGCACAAGCTCCAATTCGGCCAAAGCCAGGGAACTAGGCGGCGTTTGGGAGGGATTCTGGAATGCCGACCCGAACTTCTGGGAGCCTCATCCTGAACGCTTCCCCCACGGACTCCAGCCGGTTGTAGATGAGGCGGCATCCAAGGGGATCAAGATCGGACTGTGGTTCGTGCCAGACTCTTGGAATGACTTCGCGAACTGGCACCGGGATGCCGACCGGTTGCTGGAGCTATTCAACACCCTCGGGGTTGAACACTTCAAGATCGACGGGGTCAAGGCGACCAGCGAATTGGCGCTACGTAACCTGAATTCATTTTTCAGTGCTGTTCTTGAGGGGAGCCATGGCTCGGTCGTCTTCGACCTTGATATCACCGCCGGAATCCGTCCGGGGCATTTCGGGGCCATGGAGGTCGGGCCGCTTTTCATCGAGAATAGGTATTCCGACTGGCACAGCTACTGGCCGCATTGCACGCTGAGGAATCTCTGGAAACTTTCGCGCTGGATAGACCCGCGACGGTTGAGGATGGAGTTCCTCAATAACACGAGAAATGCCGAACTGTATGCTGGAGATCCCTTGTCCCCCGCCCGATACGCCCCGGACACACTATTCGCCACGGTGATGTTCTCAAATCCGCTGGGATGGTTTGAAGCATCGAATCTGCCGGACCCTTATGTCGAGTCGTGCTCCCGGCTGATCCGGATCTGGAAGGCGCATCGCGAAGCCCTGTTCAGCGGCACGATTCTCCCGATCGGCCACGAACCGGATGGCGTCTCCTACACGGGCTTCATGTCCGTTTCTCCGGCTCATGATTCCGGATATGTTCTGGTGTTTCGCGAGCTGCACCCGGCGGCCTGCAACGCCATCACGATTCCGGACCTCGGGCCAGGAGCATTAACCTGGGAATTACTCGCTGGCGAGGGCAGCATAGTGAGTAGCGACACGCGCCTGCAGGTTGCGATGCCAGAACCGTTAGGGTACCTGTTTGCGCGATTCATCCGCTAGCGCAAACGTTGTCATCATGATTCCAACCTGTACCCGCGCGGCACGAAGATACTTGAAGTGACGGCATTGCCGCTCCGTTGCCACTTGGCTTCGATCCATTCATTTCCCACCGGAATACGTCCCTCGCACCAGTCAAGTGCTACCTCCGGCACCCGGAATGTAACCGTCTTTGCCGCTGGATCCAGATGCACCCCCAGCACATCCCGGTATAGGATGTGCGCCACATGCGAGGCAAACCCGTGATTGCAACTGGCTGAAGTATCCTTGTGCTCCCACAGCGTTCCCGTCCGCTCCGCCATCGGAAGGTAGTTCTTGTAAAGCTGGTCAAGCACCAGATCGCTCCTGCCGTAGCGGGAAAGAATATCCAGCCGCAGGAAGAATCCGATAAAGGCATTGGATGGATGGATATCCTTATGAACCTTCCCGGCATCCCGGTCCGGGCCGAACTCCGTGACCAGTTTCTCCCACAGTGCCTTATGCGTGGTCGGCGTGGCGACATCAAAAAAGAAGGCGTAATACTGGCAGGTTTCCGTTCGATTGCGGGTTACCTCCAGCGTGCCGTCCGCCTTGCGCATCGCGTTATCCACAAAGAATTCCCCGTCAAAGGACTGCCGCCTTATTGTCTTCCTGAGCGCCTTGGCCTGTGTCATCAGCTCGCCATCGCCATAAAGGCTGCCGGCGGCATCCAGCATCCCGGCATAGACCATATTGGTCGGGTAATTGACGTCCTGCACAAACTGGTTGGCTTTCGACCATTCAACAAAGATCCACTTTTCCAGCTTCTCAAGCAGCCCGTCAGGATTCAGGTAGGGCTTGAAGTATTCGATCAGCCCATAGACACGTCCCCGCAGCGCGTCAACCAGCGCCCTGTCGCCGGTACGCGCCAGATACTCTTTCAACTCGATGACAAACCACATCGCCCAGTTGGGGATGAACACCCCGTCGTTATGATCCGATGGATAACACATCGGCAGCATCCCCTTCGGCAGGAACGGATACGTCTTCGGCAGAAGAAAATTCTCATAGAAATTGCGCTCGATGGGATTGGCACCACAAAGATCGCGCTCCGCGCGGGCGGTAAAGAAACTGTCGCAGAGCCATCCGGCCCGCTCTCGCCCGGGACAATCCATGAATACATCGACGGCGTTCTGCCGAAAGGTCTGCCGGGCGGCCTCGAAGAGCGCCACCAGTTTCTGGTCGGACGCCGCGAAAG
>JAIFLS010000213.1 GCA_020048935.1 bacterium
GTGATAATTCCACGGACAATACAGAAGCCTTCTCGTCCTGCCTCGACGCAATCATCAAGGCAGGGGGTGGCCGTATGCACATTCCGGCAGGCGTCTATTGCGGTAAAATTATTATACCTGGCACAAAAGACTGGATCACGGTGGAGATTACCGGCGAGAACGAACCGACACCGGTCTTCGGAACCATTGGATCATTTCCTTTTCCGGCGAACGGCACGATCATCAAGTGCCTCGCCAAATCTGGTCCTGCCGTCATCGCCGCGGCGCCGTCACCCGAGACGTTGTACATGGGCTTCTCAGGGGCCTATGTGGTTATCCGGAACCTCGATATCAGAACCTATGACAATCCCGGCATCAGTGGCATCGATCTGCAGCACGCGGTGCAATGTAAGCTCGAGAGTGTGTTCGTCAACACGGACATCTATAACGTGCAGGCATCCGAACCCACGCTTGGCACCAGCGGGATCATCACCCCGGCGAACAACAACGGGGCGCTGACCCTCCTTCGAAATGTGGTCGTCACCGGGTATCACACCGGGATCCTTGTCAACGAACACACCGACGGTGACAACATCAATCTCGGCAGCAACATCAACGCCTTGCATTTTGCCTTCGGTCACCACGCTTCGCGCTTCGGGCGCGTTGGATCCCAGCGCTGCACCCACAACGTGACGGTATCCGGGAGACATGCATTCTGCATTGACCAACTGGATATCGAAATCGCCGGCCCACGCCAGACCGACAAGAAGAACGAATGGCAGGCCACGCGGTTCAATATCAATGATCCCGAAAACCTTGGCATTGGCGACGTCAACTACTGGGTTGTCGAAGGTAATGTCGGCGCCGTCGAGAAATTCACCCGCAACGGCGGCAAGGGAATCCGCGCCAGGCGAATCGGTGCCGAGCAGTTCTGAATAATGGGGACAAAGCCAGCCGCCCTCTCGGGGTGGCAAAAACGAGTTGGTAACTATTGGAGTATATTCACCACAAAGAACGCAGAGAACACAAAGTGGAATGCACTTGTAGCTTGGGATCGGCCCCTATTCTATCGCACAAAGATTAGATATTATTCGTTGCGTTCCTGATTCGTTGTGTAAACGCTGCGACGCATCAGATCAAAAATAAAACCACCCATATTCTGCGAAGTCTGTCCCCCAGTATTTTCACAACGAATGAGGCACGCAACGAATTTAAAGTTATAGGCAATGTTTTCATAAAGGAGCGTTAGCAGAATGATTCAGGCGAAACCGATTCTTGTCTTTCTACCGGCCACGGAGCCGGGCAACTGTAATTACGGGGAGATTCCCGAAAGCGTCGCCTTGTTCCCGGAGCTTGCTGTGCGCCAGGTTCACTACCCGAAGCTTGTCTGGTACAACCGGGAGGTGCAGGATGAGGCGATTGCGCAGATCCGCACATGGAATATGTCGTCGATTATCCTTGCCGGCTTCAGCAAGTCGGGGCTTGGGGCCTGGAACATTGCGCGACAGATTCCCGAGTTGGTGGCAGGGACGATAATCTTCGATGCGCCCGTGGCGCGTGACACCCTGCCACCCTGGGAGACGGCTCCGTTCTATAAAGACGATGCAGCATGGCAGGAAGATCTGCCGCTGCGCACCTGTGGGCATTTCAAGACAGCCATGCGGACCGATCACCGGCTTGTGCTGATCTCCGGCGCGGCGTTTCATCCGGAGATGTGCATACTGTCCGATAAATTGTCGGGAATGGGCATGCGACATGTGTTCCTGCCCCGCCCGGACATGAAGCATCACTGGAATGCAGGATGGATTGAAGAGGGCTTGAATACAATGAGAAGTGCGGTTGGATCCCATGCAGGATGAGGCAGAAAGGAAGTAGTCGCATGAGTATTGATTTCAATGCTGACCGCTGGTTGGCGGTAAAGAGGAATTATGGTGCATGGTGGAAGGGCGAGCTTGAACGCCCGCTGATACCCCTGATCCTTCGCGACCGCGATCCCGGTCGTCCCCAACCGGATGTGCCTTTGTTGAAGCAATCCACCTGTGCCGATCTCACCATTTCTGCAGACCGGCTGATAGACCGGATCGACTACGAACTTTCGTCGTTTAGTTTTCTCGGGGATGCCTTCCCCTCTGTCGGCATGGCCTGCTTTGGCCCGGGCGTCCTCGCCGCTTTCCTCGGCGCCAGGCTCGACAACTCGACCGGAAGAGTCTGGTTTCATGCTCCGGACGAACGCGATATCCGTGGCCTTCACTTCACGTTCAACCCCGACAATCTGTGGTTCCGTCGGGTCTCTGACATCTACGCGGCCGGCATGAGGCGCTGGCAGGGGCAGGTGCTCATGGAAATGACCGACATGGGCGGGATCCTGGATGTGCTGTCGACATTTCGTCCCTCTGATAAACTCCTCCTGGATCTCTACGACCATCCCGAGGAGGTGACCCGGCTGAGCTGGGAACTGCACGAGGCCTGGTTTGATTGCTACGAGGCGTTGAACAATAGCCTGCAACCGTACAACCCCGGCTACTCGGACTGGTCCGGTATCTACTCGGCCTTGCCCAGCTACATCCCCCAGTGCGACTTCTGCTACATGATCGGGCCGGACATGTTCGATGATTTCGTGAAGCCGGAACTGGCCGCAACCTGCAGCAGGCTGCCGCATACAATCTATCATCTCGACGGGACGGGTCAGCTCCCGCACTTGGACTCGCTTCTGACGATAAACCCCCTTAAAGCCGTCCAGTGGGTGCCGGGCACTGGCAAGCCGGACTGCTCGAACTGGCCTGATGTCTACAGGAAGATAAAAGCGGCCGGCAAGCTGATGCAGCTTTACGGGGATTTTGATGTGCTCGATGCAGTCTCCATGCAACTGGGTTCAGCGCGTGGAATCCATCTCCGGGATGCTGTCGCCAGCGATAGGGAATCGGCTGCCAGAAGCCTGGCAAGACATGGGATCGAGTAGAAGGAAACTGAATGCAGGTACCTTGGCTCATAAGAAAATCCGATAAAAGGAGAATATGAATAAGAAAGGCGAATCCAAACCGCGAATCAAACGCTCGGAAGCATTTGTCGGCATACACTTTGACTTCCATGCTGGCATGGACTGTACGGAGGTTGGCAAGAGCCTGACACGCAGGATGCTGCGGGACATGCTTGAGCGCGTAAAGCCGGACTTCGTTCAGTGCGACTGCAAGGGGCATCCCGGCCTGGCCAGTTACCCCACGAAGGTCGGAACGCCTGCCCCCGGATTCGTCCGCGACCCTTTGAGAATGTGGCGGGAAGTGACTGCCGAGTACGGTGTGAGTCTCTATATGCATTACTCGGGGGTAGTTGATCACGCGGCTTGCGACGAGCATCCGGAATGGGCCGCGTGCCAACCGGATGGCAAGCCGTGGAAGGGCGTGACATCCGTGTTCGGGCCCTACGTCGATGCGAGGATGATCCCCATGTTCAAGGAGTTGGTGGACAGGTACGGCATCGATGGAGTCTGGATTGACGGCGAATGCTGGGGCGTCGAAATGGATTACAGCAATCATGCTCGAATCGCCTGGAAGAAAGCTACTGGGCTGGACACGATGCCCGCTGAACGGGGCGACAGGCACTTCGAGCGTTTCCGTAGTTTTCAACGGAAGGCGTTCCGGGATTACGTCAGTCACTACGTCAACGAGATGCATGCCTACGCACCCGGACTGGAAATTGCCAGCAACTGGGCGTTTACCGCACATATGCCCGAACCCGTAAAGATCGATCTCGATTTCCTCTCGGGCGATATCACCCCGCAGAATGCCTTGACCGAAGCGCTGATGGATTCCCGGTTACTGGCCCAGCAAGGCAAGCCGTGGGATCTGATGTCGTGGTCGTTCAATGGCAAGTGGGGAGAGCCGGCCCAGACCACGAAAACCGCGGTTCAGCTTCAGCAGGAGGCGGGAGTCGTCATGGCGGCCGGAGGCGGCTTCCAGGCCTACTTCACACAGAAGAGGGATGCCTCCATCTATCCTTGGACGATGAACATAATGGCGGAAGTCGCGGCGTTCTGCCGCGCGCGGCAGCCGTTTTGCCAGGGGGCGCGTCCGGTCCCCCAGATTGGCCTTATCCTGTCACGTGAGGCGTACTACAAGCACATCGACAAGCTGATGCGTCCGTGGGGCGGGGTGTACCAGGCATTCCGGGGCACGTTGTGCTGCCTGCTCGATGGTCAGAACGTCGTTGATATCGTGATGGATCACAACCTTGAGACCAACATCGGGCGCTACCCGCTGCTCGTGCTGCCGGAATGGAAAGCGATAGGCACGAAACTCAAACGCTTGCTCCTCGAGTATGTGAGGAATGGAGGCCAGCTGCTGGTGCTTGGCACGGAACCTACCAGGCTCTTCGCCAAGGAACTCAAGATTTCGCTCAAGGGTAAGCCAATCGAACAGGGCCGCTACATCGAGTTGGATGGCTGCATGGGCGGCGTGTTCACGACAATCCAGGAGATCTCGGCCTGTCACGGGACTACGGTTGCCGGATGGCTCTATCGTGGCAACGAACCCAAGGGTGCGCGTATGCCTGCTGCCGTCGTGACGGCGCTGGGCCGTGGTCGGATTGCTGCTATTCCGATGGATGTCGGCCATCGCTATGGAAGTAGCCGGACCACGGTGCTGAGAGACTTTGTTGATGGGCTCATCAAGCAGCTCATGCCCGAACCGGTCGTCGCTGTGACGGGATCACATTCGGTTGCCGTCTCCCTGATGCGCAAGGGGAATGGCATATTTATACACTTCAACAACCTCGCCGGGGGTAGGGAAGCCAATAGCACGACGTTCAGCGAGGTCCCGGCTACCGGGCCGCTTGAGCTGAGGCTGCGGCTTGAGGCCCCGCCGTCCTCCATCCTGATGCGTCCGGGCAATCGGCCCCTCAAGTGGACGGAGGAAGGGGATCAGGTTGTGGTTCGGGTCCCGCGCGTGGAGATTCACGACATCGTTGAGGTCCGGTATTACAGCCGTTCCAAGGGATGACCAAATGGCTGTGTCCCGATTTATCGAGTCAGGATTACAGGATTGGCAGGATCATAATTGGTTGATACAGCGTATTTATCCCGTGTATCCTGTAATCCTGTCGAAATAACAATGAGAGGATCAGCAAGAGTATGGGGACGTTCAGTATGGACGATAGGCCATTGCAAGACATTTATCTGCTGCACCACAGTCACTATGACCGCGGGTATACGCATTCGCAGGTTGTGATCGACCAGTTGCAGGTGGATTTCATCAATCAGGCGATCGAGATGCTGGAAGCGACCCGTGATTGGGAGGCTGCCAGCCAGCCGCGCTGGACGATTGAGGTCCATGAGCAATTGCGCCGCTGGCTGGAGTATGCCGATGCCGCGGATATCCAGCGGATGCGGGACCTCGTTTCCGCTGGACGGATCGGTCTGGGTGCCATCCAGTACAACACCACCCCGCTCAGTTCGGTCGAATCGCTGTGCAAGCAACTGGTGACGATTCCCCGCTACCGCCGCGAGTTGGGCTTTCCCGTCCGTGTGGCATTCCAGCATGACGTGACCGGCGTTCCCTGGGTGATGTCGGATTTACTGCTGGATGCCGGTGTCGAGTTGCTGGTTATGGCGATCAACCTGCACACGGGCGGCAACGGGCCCAAGCGTCCGGGGTATTTCAAATGGCGCACCCCGAGCGGGCGGATGCTCAAGGTGTTCAGCGGCCATCACTACGGGACGTTCGATGCGATTACAGAGCCTGTAACCACCCCGCTGCTGTCGATGAAAGCGCAAATCGACACCTTCTGGCAGGGTGTTGTTGATGGCGGTTATCCCCACGATTTCCTGTATCTGACGACCACGCATTCGCCGGTAGCCGACGATAACGGCGCGCCCTGCATCATGACGGCAGAGAAGGTGCGGGAGTGGAACCGTCAACCGGGTTATCCGCCCATCACCTACGTGACGCCGGAACTGTTGCTGGAGAAACTGCGCGCCATCCCCGATTCACTGATTCCCGAACATCGCGGCGACTGGACCGATTTCTGGAACTATGGCGCTGGCAGCACGGCTTTGGAAACGGCCATGAATGGCGATAGCAAGCGCAAACTGTATGCCTCGGCGTTGCTGGGGGCGCGCCTGCCGGACGATCGCAGGCTGAAAGCGCTGCAGCGTCGGGCCTGGGATGAGGTGATCTGCTTCGAGGAACACACCTGGGGGATGGCCCCGCAGGCCAGCAATCCGAACCATGCGCACTGCGTCACGGTGGCGATGCATAAGCGCAACCTCGCCCATACGGCGCAGGAGCTGGCCCGGTATGTCCTGGCCAGTCGCCTTGCGTCGCATGCCGGGAATCCGGTGATGCACAGCACGGAAGGGCTGCTGGCCGTCAATCCGTCGGCGATGGCTAGGCGGGTGACTCTTGCCTTACCACCCCGGTGGACCGCGATCTATGGGCACCTCCATGGATTCCAGTATCGGCATTCGGAAGTTTTCAACCTTTTGGGAGAGTTGCAGGAATTTCTGCCATCTGGCGGAAGGCCGATCGAGGTTGCTTTGGCCCCGTTCAGTGTCGTCCGCATTCCATGGGAGGCTTGTCCGGAACCGCAGGCGGACGCGAGTCTGATTGATGGGGTTGCCGCAGGCGGGTCGCACTTCGTGGAGTCGGCGACCCATCGGTTGGTCTATCAGCCCGGGGATGGCCGCATCCTTAGCCTGCTGGACAAGCAGACGGGGTGGGAGGCAGTCTTGCCGGATGACGACTACGACCTGCTTACGCCTGTGCACGAGAAGCCGGACCCAGCCGTCGATGGCTCGCGCCAGTCCTACTATCGGCGCGATTGTGACAAGGAGCGTCGCCTCGGTTCGTGCTGGAACCCGGACTGGAAGGCGCTTCGCAGCGGTCCTTCGGCGTTGCTTGGCTGCCGAGTAATGCGCACGGCCAGGACGATCAGCCTGGTGCGCGAGTATGCCATCGAGGGCGCGTCGCGCGTGATCCAGAAATTCGACATCTCGGCGGATTGCCCATGGATTGAGGTCGGGATCATCATCCACAAGGACCGGATCGAAACCCCGGAATCCCTTTACTTTGCCAGTCGCTTCAATCTACAGGCGGAGTGGGAGGCCGAGTTCGATGCCTCTGGCATTCCGGTACGGCTGGACACAGACCAGCTTGAACAGACCAGTCGCGGCTGGGTGACGGCCGAGGCCTTTACACGGATGGCGGACCGCTCGCATCAGGTGGCGGTCTTCGCCCCGGATATCCCGCTCGTGCAATTCGGCACGTTCCATTTCGGTAAGCCGCCGGTGGCGATTCCGCGTCCCGCCGCCCCTCTGCATCTGCTCTGGGTCTGCAACAATTACTGGGAAACCAATTTCCCCATCACCCAGGAGGGGGTCATCCGCCTGAGCTGTGCCATTCATACCTCGGGCTGCTCGGATCGTGCGGCGTTGTATCGTCTGGCCGACGCCTATGCCCGCAAACCGCTGTTCCTTCCGCTGGCGAGTTGTCCGAGCCGACGCGATGAACCGCTATTACGGGTGAGCAATCCGGGGCTGCGGTTGGTTTCCGTCGATGCCGCCAGCTCGTGCGACGGCAACATCTACCGGCTGGCGAACTACCAGACAACCGTGCAGGAAGGCGAGCTGGATGTGGGCGCGAGGATTTGCTCAGCGGTGGTGGTGAGCCCCACCGAAGCTGTGCTGGCTGACTGCGAATTCAAGGACTCGTCCGTCTGCTGCACCATTCCGCCAAACGCGGTCTTGTCGATCCTGGTGAATTCTATCAATCGTTAACCATTATTGAGAGGGGGAAGATCGGATGAAAGACGTTGCGAAAGGGAGTGTTGGCAGCCAGGGAATCTATCGTGAACCGCAACCCGAATCGTCTGTGGGTGGCTTTTATGCCGATCCGCGGGGTGGGCGGGAGGTTCTGAACTTCAACGTCGGCTGGCGCTTTCTTAAAGGTTCCGGTGAGGGTGCCGAATCGGCGGGATTTGATGATGGACACTGGGCCTTGGTTAATCTGCCGCACGGTTTGGAGACGCTGCCCCTTGAGGCCAGCGGCGGGGTGAACTATCAAGGCGAGGCCTGGTATCGCAAGCGGTTCAGGATTTCTGAAGCGATGTCAGGCAAGCGGATCACCCTCCACTTCGAGGGGGCCATGGGTAAGAGCCGCTTCTTGTTGAACGGCGAGCGGGTTGGCGAGCATTTCGGCGGTTTCCTGCCCATCGTGCTGGATGTGACAGATATCGTGGACCTCACTGCGGAAAACGTGATCGTGGTGTGTGTCGACAATTCTGATGATCCCGCCTACCCGCCGGGCAAGCCGCAGGCGGCGCTGGACTTCTGCTACTTCGGCGGTATCTACCGCGACGTCTGGATGGTCGCCACGAATAAGATTCATATTACGGATCCCAACGAGACCGACGTAATTGCAGGGGGCGGCGTATTCGTGCATTACAAGGACGTTTCGCGGGAGCGGGCTGTCGTGTGTGCCAAGGTGCATGTGGCCAACGGTGCCTCGATTTCACGGACGCTTACGATCGGCGCTGTGTTGAAAAATGCCAGAGGCGCTGAAGTCGGGCGGGGAACGGCGGCTGCAGTCGAATGCCCGGCGGGTTCTGCGTGTTCAGCCACGATCGAATTCGAAGTCCATGCTCCGCATCTGTGGCATGTGGACGACCCGTATCTGCATGATCTCTCTGTTGTGGTTCGAGATGTTGACGGCACGGATCTTGATGCCGTCCGGTTGAGAGTTGGAATTCGGAGCATTGAGTTCCGGGGCAAGGACGGGTTCTGGCTGAATGGCGAACCCTTCGACGGCAAGCTGATCGGGGTGAATCGCCACCAGGATTATGCCTACGTCGGAAATGCGCTTTCCAACGGCGCCCACTGGCGGGATGCCGTATTGATGCGGCAGGCCGGGGTGCGGGTTGTTCGCTGCGCCCACTATCCGCAGGATCCGGCGTACATGGATGCCTGCGACGCGCTGGG
>JAIFLS010000215.1 GCA_020048935.1 bacterium
AATGGGCGGTTTACAAAAGCCCCGCCAGATCATTGCGGGAGGAAATAAGAAAACCGATCAATAACTTATTAGGCAGCGAGAACCCGGATCGATGCCTGACAAACAACAACAACCGGGGAGAGAAGGAGTCCTGTAATGAGTTGGTATCTCGCAGTCTTGAAGAAGTATGCCGTATTCTCAGGCCGCGCACGGCGAAAGGAATACTGGATGTTCTTCCTGTTCAACCTGATCATCGCCATTGTGCTTGGTCTGGTCGAGGGATTCCTCGGTATAGCCGCCGAGAGCGAGCAGAGCATCCTGGCTTCTATCTATCAACTCGCCATCCTGATTCCGGCCATCGCAGTTGGCGTTCGGCGGATGCACGATTCAGATCACAGTGGATGGTGGTTGCTTCTTCCCATCGTAAACTTGGTCTTCGCATGCACTGAAGGAGATCGAGGCGACAACAGGTTTGGAACTGATCCGAAAGCCGTAGCACAGTAATTACCCAAGAGGCCGGATACAGGAAACACCTATCCCTTTTTCAGAGGGTAGAAAGTCCTTAAGTGCCATTCTCCCTTTGGGACCTTTATGTTGAAAACCATTGCGACCAGAGGGGTTCAATGGTAGGTTGCAGGCGTTTTGAACAAGGGGCAGAATGGGTATTGGACTACCCGCCATAGACAGGGAGACGCCCATGCCTATAAAGAAGTCACCAAACAGCGTGCGCATCCGCAACAGCACGGCGGAATTCCTGACTTTCGCCTACCAGACCGGCGGCGACGGCGTGGAGGTGCGGGTGCAGGATGGCACGATCTGGCTGTCGCAGAAGAACATGGGGCTGCTTTTTGAGACGACACCGGAAAACGTGCTGATGCATCTCAAGAACATTTATGCCGAAAACGAATTGCACGAGGCGGCAACTACTAAGGAATTCTTAGCAGTTCAATCCGAAGGGAAACGCCAGGTTCAGCGCAGTATCCTGCATTACAACTTGGATGCGATTATCGCCGTCGGCTACCGCGTGAATTCCAATCGAGCCACGGCCTTCCGGCAATGGGCCACGGGAGTCCTGCGGGATTACACGCTGCGGGGCTATGTGATGGACCGGAAGCGCATGGAGAACGGCGCGTTTCTCGATGAGGATTATTTCGAGCGGCTGCTGGAGGAGATCCGGGAGATCCGCCTGTCCGAGCGGCGCTTTTACCAGAAAATCGCGGACATATACTCCACGGCGATGGATTACGACCGGGACGCGCCGATCACCCAGGCGTTCTTCGCCAAAGTGCAGAACAAGATGCATTACGCCGTCCACGGCTACACCGCCGCCGAATTGATCATCCGGCGCGCGGACCACATGAAGGAACGCATGGGTTTGACGACCTGGGCCAAAGCACCTGACGGGAAAATTCTCAAGAGCGACGTGGTGGTGGCAAAAAACTATCTTACGGAGGCGGAACTCGCGGACCTGGGGCGCATTGTGAACGCCTACCTCGATCTGGCCGAAGGCCGCGCCAAACGCCGTGTGCCCATGACGATGGAGGATTGGGCGAAGCGGCTGGACATTTTCCTCTCGGCGGATGAGCGAAACGTGCTGCAAGACGCCGGGCGTATCAGCGCCGAAATCGCACGGGAGCACGCCGAGGGCGAGTTCGAGAAATACCGCGTGATCCAGGACCGGCTCTTTCAAAGCGATTTCGATACCTTCGCGGCGCTGGAGAAACATGATGAGGACAAAGTCGCTGAGTAAGGCCATCGAGGAAATCCCGGCACCGAAGCCGGAAGCGCGTCCGCGCATCTACGCCTACTCGATTCAAGGCTTGATGGTCACGACATTCTTCAATTAGCGTAGCTATAACATTATCAAGCGGTTGATGCTGCCTGATTATGGATGCCGTGGGGGCCAGTCGGTGGCGTGTTGGCTGTTACCTTCCAGTGCTAGGGGCTGGCGAAACCAGCGGGATGGCGGGGGGGGCTTAAAGACGGAGAGACCGTGCACAACGGCTTCTTCGACCGACGATTTCAGGAGAAAGAGACATATAAGCAAAATACTTCCCGGGATACCGATACGCTGTTGCTGACCTTTAGCAAAAAAATATCCCGTATGAAATTAACCATCACAACCCATGCAGAACTGACTAGCCGTGACCGCGCTTTTTGGCAGGCGCAGTCCCCCGATGCTCGCTTGAACGAGCTGGAAAGACTCCGGTTAGAAGCAGGAAGGTTCCTCTATGAATATCCATCCCGACTTCGAAGAACTGTTGCGATTAATCGAAGAGCACGGGATTGAGTACATGATCGTTGGGGGCTATGCCGTCGCGTATCATGGCTATCCGCGTTTCACCAAAGATATCGACCTGTTCTTTCGCTTGACCAGTGAGAATGCCTTGCGTCTCCGGCAAGCTCTGGTGAAATTCGGCTTCCGCGAAGATGATCTCCCCCTTGATGCCTTTACGACAGCCGGGAATGTCCTGACGTTCGGCATTGCACCAGCACGGGTCGATCTGCTTAACGAGATCGACGGTGTCACATTTGACGAAGCACGGCCCAACGCCGTCAGGGGAAGATATGGTAATGTTGATGTTACGTTCATCGGGCTGGCGGACCTTGTGAAAAACAAGAAAGCCACGCCACGGATTAAAGACAAAGGCGATGTCGAAGAGCTGGGGCGTTGAGGGAGTGAGAAGGCACATCATTCTTCAATTAGCGTAACTATGACATTATCAAGCGGTTGATGCTGACTGATTGTGGGTGCCAGTCGGTGGCGTGTTGTCTGTTGCCTTCAAGTGCCAGCGGCCTGGCGAGACCAGCGGGGTGCGGCGGGGATGCGGGGCGAAAACGAGGGCTTGAGGGTCACGTCTTCACATTTGTGAAGACGACCCCAATGCTCCTTCCACTCTTAAAGCTCCCATGCCGAACCTTACCCATCAGGCGTGGCGCTACTGCGCCGGCGCCTGCATGGGTTGGTTCGCATTTTGTGATCCATCAATGGGGCACAGGATGAAGTCCCCCAGCGATGCAAAAAATGAAGCCTCATATCGAGGATCAAGCTTGTCAAGGGTCTTGGAGGTGGGCTGTTGTCGAACAACTTGGGCATCGTCCACCTGAAAGAACGCACAACGTGCAGTCCATAGCCTTCTTTCTTTGTCTCGGTGCGCATACACCGCATAAATAAACAGAACCAGCGCCGCCACCAGAAAGACCCTTTTCTGCCATGAAACGCTTATCCAGCGGACAGCCACGGCGTTCAGAGATCCAACACCCGTGGCAAGCACAAGAGCAATGGCTGCCACCTGCATGCTTCCCGTAAGACGCATAGGCAACTCAGCAGCCAGAGCGTTTCCTGTTGCGGCACAAAGCCAGCCAGTCATCCGTGGGTTCGCCAGAAGGATAGTAGCTGTTTGGGCCAATAAGAGATAGGTAGCCGCAAGTGTCACAGCGGTCACGAACGGGTTGTGTGATATTGCACGCCCCGCAAGCATGAGCAGACACACCACAAGAAGGGGAATCCACAAGCGCGTCAACAGCGGGGAGGGCGTCACGAAGGTTGTGAGCGTTCCGCCCAGCAGAGTCAGCACGCCGACAATACCAATCCGAGTCCATCTGGAACGGAGTTGCGCCGCGCGCGTAAGGCTGTATGAGAGGACAGCCAGGGGAACAATCAGCGCCGATGAACCAAAGTGCCATCCGAATAATAGCAACAAACTGATACCGCCAATGAGCCTCTTCCTCTGCTGGAAAGCTGCAAATGCCCCAACGAATAGAAGGACGGCCGATCCACGCGGCACGTAGATCAAGAACAACATGTCTTCTGGCGGGCACTGAGTGATCCACGACAGTGATATTCTGAATGAGGCAATCGTAAGGCATGCGAACAAGAAGACAGACACAAGTGGGCGGCGCCATGTGACAGCAAAGATCCAGAATAATCCAAAAACGTGAAGAAGCAGAAAAGCGATTTTGAGCGGACGAGTGTAGGAACGGGGTGGCGATTGATCCGATGGTCTGTCAATCTGTGCAATAAGGCGAACCAAAGAAGATGGAATGACATAGTTGGCGTAAATGGAGACGCGATTATCGGTACGGAACCTTTGCCGCGCTGTGTCCAACTGGCTCAACCATGCTGGCAGAGCCTTGGCAATGGCCTCCGCGTGCACGTGATCAGTATAGAGTCGTGCGGCACAATAGTAGTGGACGGCCTTGTCGTCCAAATCATCTTGCGGATAGCATGACATCCACAAAACGGACAGATGAATCAGGGCAAGAAAGACTGCTCCACGCGCCCCCCATTGACACGACAACAGGTCTTTCCACCGTAGTTCTGGAACAAGCTCATTCTTGTTGCGATTGGCACTGGTCATGCCAAACGGTCCGCGCTTCTTCAGCGGATGCATCATATTCGGCCTCAAACATATTACTCCACTCGGGATAAAATACCTCAACATTTTGTTGACTTTCAATAACTTATTGCATTGATTTCGCGGCTTTATCAGTAGATTGAAGCCATGAATAGGTTGCGGGATGCGCACGGTGACCTTGCGCTTGCGCGTGAGAAGAAAACGCCAATCGTTCGACCTGAAAACAAACCTGTGAAAACATATCTGTTGCCACAAGGCACACGTTGTGATAGCTTCAGAACATGCCTTACTACCAGTGGAACAAAGACAAAAACGAGCATCTCAAAACCGGGCGAGGCTTAAGTTTTGAGCAGGTCGTAATGCATATTGAGGGTGGTGATCTTCTGGATGTCTACCATCATCCAAATCAGGACCGGTACCCAGGGCAGCAAATTCTGGTCGTCCGCATAGGAGAATATGTCTATGTGGTTCCGTTCGTGGAATCAGCCGATGGTCGATTTTTGAAGACCATCATACCCAGCCGAAAAGCAACGCGGGAATATTCAGGAGGCCATCATGCAGAAAGAAATGAAACTCGATAAGGAAGAACAGGATATACTTGACTCGTTTGAGCGGGGCGAATGGACACCCGTCGCCAATCGCGAGCGGGAAATAGCTCGTCATGTACAGTATGCAAGAAACACGTTAGCCAAAGACAAGCGTGTCAACATTCGCATATCCTCCAAGGATCTCGAGGAAATTCAGGCCATAGCTGTGGAGGAGGGGTTACCCTACCAAACGCTTATTGCGAGCGTCCTGCACCGCTATGTATCAGGGCGATTCGTAGCAGTGGGCGGCCGAACAACCGGTCGCGGCGCACGCGCTGAAGCGCGCCTCTGAGCCGAAGCGTTTGGCGACACCATGGAGAAAGCAACAAAGGCTTGGGGGGGCATCACGTCTCGCCATTCTTCAATTAGCGCAACGATGACATTATCAAGCGGTTGATGCTGAATGATTGTGGATGCCGTGGGTGCCAGTCGGTGGCGTGATGGCCGTTGCTTTCAAGTGCCAGGGCTGGCGAGACCAGCGGGATGGCGGCGGGGATGATGCGACCAAAATCGCAGTAATAATCGCTTTACATCACCATGAAAACCCCGCAATGTTGCGCATTGTCAATGGGTGGTTTACAAAGGTCCCGACAGAACCTTGTTGGAACAGAAGAAACCGCTCAATAACTTGTTGGCCGACTGAGGAATGTGATCATGATCGATAGTCTCAATAGGTTCGTCGGGCGGATGTCCCCGCGGGAGCTCGGGGCCTTTTGCGTCGCGCTCGTTGGCGTTCTTGGTGCCGTCGATCACTCAACCGGCTACGAAATATCCTTCTCGGTCTTCTACCTGGTGCCTGTCAGCATCTCCTCGTGGTACATTGGCCGAGGACTCGGAATTTGGATATCGGTGCTATCGGCATTTGTGTGGCTCAGTGTAGATATCACGGCGGGAAACCAGTATAGCAATATGATCATCCCATTTTGGAACGCTGCCGTTCGGCTCGTCTTCTTCATTGTTGTCACGAACCTGCTGACTGCCCAGCGACGAACCCTGGTTCGGGAGATGGAGAATGCGAGGATCGACGCCCTTACGGGCCTTAGAAATACGAAAAGCTTTCTTGCGGAGGCTGAGTCCCTGTGGGATCTCGCTACCCGACACGGACACCCTACGAGCCTAGCGTACCTCGATCTGGACAACTTCAAGAACGTGAATGATGTTTACGGCCATGCCGTGGGCGACGCGGCGCTGCGGGCTGTCGCCTCGATACTGTCGGAGTCACTGCGCCGCACAGACGTTCTGGGGCGATTGGGTGGTGACGAATTCGCTGTCCTCCTCCCTGAGACTCCACGTGACGGGGCCGCAGAAGTACTGGAAAAGGTCCGAGATGGCGTGCTCCGCCTGGCCCAAGAGCGCGGATGGCCCATCACGGTGAGCATCGGGAGCGTGGTGGTTCATCCACCTTACTTGCCACTTGCTGAGGCTCTGGGGGGGGCGGATGAGTTGATGTACCGCTCAAAACGGGCGGGAAAAAATCAGGTGCTGATCGAGGAATGGAGAGCGGACCGCAGGCCGGCCAACCAAGTGCCGGGGGATACGGCTCGCAATCTCGCCGATCCTCAGCACTGACGTTGGATTGCGAGACCAGCGGGATGGTAGGGGATGCGACCAAAACCGCAGTAATAATCGCTTTACATCAACGAGGAAACCAAGCTATGTTACACATTGTTAATTGGCGGTTTATAAAGGCCCCACCGGAACCTTGCAGGAACATAGGAAACCGCTCAATAACGTCGCTAAAGAATGTGATGCAAAATTAGTCAAAAAGGAGGATGGAGCATGAGTGACGGTTACAGAAAATGGTTTCGTCTTGCAGCACTCGTATTGGCCCTGTCGGTAACAAGGGCACGTGCTGCATCCCCGCTGGCCGGTGATGCAGAGGCGGCGACGCACGGCGATGAAGCGGCCAGCGTTCAACTGGTCCTGGAGACCGAACAGAAGGCACCGGACTTCGTCTTCCGGCAATATAATCTCGCGGTCCTTTCGCACTACTCCTACTTGATAGGCAGCGGCGGCGAGGCGCTAATCGTGGATCCTGCCCGCGACATCAGCCGTTACCTCAAGGACGCGCAGGAACTGGGGTTGAAGATTACCAGGGTGTACCTGACTCATTCACACGCCGATTTTGTGGCGGGGCATATGGAACTCGCCAAGTCCACCGGCGCGGAGATCATGATGAATGAGGCAACCCAGGCCGGCTTTCCGCACAAGTCCATGAAAGACGGGGAATCCTTCTCGTTCGGCACGGTGCGCGGCATGATCGTGACCACGCCCGGCCACACCCCCGACGGGACATGCCTCTACGTGTACACCCCGGCGGCCGAAAGCAATCCGTCATTCGTCCTTACCGGCGACACGCTCTTTATCGGCAGCGTGGGCCGTCCTGACTTGATGGGCGAAGGCATGAGCGCCGCCGCGCTGGCCGAGATGGGCTTTCATTCCTGGAAAGATAAACTGTCTAAACTCCCAGACGCCACCCGGTTCTTCCCAGCCCATGGAGCCGGGTCGCTCTGCGGCGCTCATTTGAGCGATAAGCCGGTCTCCACCATCGGGGAACAACGTCGGGAGAACGTGTACCTGCAGCATAAAGACCTGCTGTCTTATGTCATGGCTGTCATAGACGGTCTTCCCGATGCCCCGCAGTATTTCAAGCACAACGCCAAGCTGAACCACGATGGACCGCCCCTTGTGGATTGGGACAAACCCGCGCCCCCAGCCTTACCTGCTGCCGATGTTCTCGCGCAGGTGCAGAAGGGCACTTGGATGATCGACGTTCGTGATGCCAAGGCGTTTGCCACGGCTCATCCGCAGGGCGCGATCAGCATCGGCATACGGGGCCGATTCGAGACGTGGACCGGCATTATGATCCCATGGGGCGAACCCTTCGTTCTGGTGGGCTCGGACGACGAGGTTCGTGAGGCGGCTTTCCGCCTGAAGCGGATCGGCTACGATGCGCCCGCCGGTTTTCTGCAGGGCGGCGTGGAAGCATGGAAACAAGCCAATGCGCCCATCGGATCTCTCAAACTTCTGGCCCCCCAGGACCTCTATGGGCAGATGCAGGCGGGCACAGCGCCGATCGTCGTTGACGTGCGCCTCCCGAGCGAATGGATGGCGTTGCGTATCGGCAGTGTGCTAAACATCCCGATCAACAAGATGTTCACCGAAAGCAAACGGCTTTCCAAGGACATGCCGGTACTGACAGTCTGCAACTCCGCCTACCGCTCCAGCATGGGTGCCTCGGTCCTGCTCAAGCAGGGCTTCAAGGAGGTTTTCAACATGGAAGGCGGTAGCGAGGCTTGGATCGCGGCCGGTCTGCCAACCTTGGGTGCCGCCGAAAACGGCCACGGCGCGTCCGCCGCACCCGCGCGGGCTGTCAGGCTCCCTGACCGCATTGCCGCCGCTGATCTGAAACGCTTGCTCATGGACCTGCCGGGCACGTTCGAGATCGTGGATGTGCGACCGCCAGCGCAGTTCGCGGACTTCAATCTGCCGGGGTCCAGGAACGCCGACATCGCCGACGTGATCGTCAATCCCGCCTACCTGAACGGTGCCGTTCCGCTCGTGATCCTGGATCGCGACGGCTCCCTGGCCATGGCCGTTGGCGGTATCCTGTCCCAGAAGACGACACGCCCGATCAAGGTCTTGTTCGGCGGGTTGGAGGCCTACTGGAACGAGTCCGCAGCACCCTTGCCGTCGGGTTTGCCTACCCCGGCCGTTGCACCCGCCATCAAGCCGGCAATGCCCGCATCGGCTCCCGTTGCACCGACTCCGTCGAAACCTGAACCACCCAAAAAGAAAAGCGCGGGGTGCTGAGGTAACATGAAAATCAAAAAGAACAGAGTTAACGGGGATTCCCAACCCTACGCCAATCCCTATTTGGCGGGGATTTTGCTCGGGCTTGTGCTACTAGCGTCCTTCGTCATTCTCGGGGCTGGCCTGGGAGCGTCGGGCGGTATCGCGCGGATAGGAGCTTCGGTGTCGATGTGCGTTTCAGCGCCGCACACGCTCGACAGCGAATACTTCGGCAAGTGGGGTGCCCATCCACTGAACTACTACCTGGTCTTCATGTTTGCGGGCACGTTTATTGGTGCACTCTTCTCGGCGCTCCTGGCGAACCGTGTGCGCATCCAGATCGAACGCGGCGCCGCATCTTCCGTGAAACGTCGCCTCGGGTACGCCCTCGCGGGCGGACTGATCGCCGGCTTCGCGAGCCGGCTGGCCCAGGGGTGCACTTCCGGGCAGGCGCTTAGCGGCGGCGCTCTGCTGCTCAGCGGCAGCATCGTGTTCATGCTCTGTCTCTTCGCCAGCGGCTATGCCACGGCTTGGTTCGTCAGGAGGCAATGGCATGATTAACACCCTGTACAGTCTCGACACCCTCGGAACTCCGGTGGCCTTTTTTCTTTCCCTGCTGGTCGGGGGTGGGTTCGGCTTTGCACTGGAGCGGGCCGGTTTCAGCAGTTCGCGCCGTCTGGCCGGGGTCTTCTACTTCACCGACATGGCCGTCGTGAAGGTGATGTTCTCCGCGCTCATTACGGCCATGCTGGGTCTTTCATACCTGGTGGCTTTCGGGTGGATTCACATGGACCAGGTTTTCCTCATGCCGACCATCTACGGCGCTCAAATCGTGGGCGGCCTTCTGTTCGGCGTGGGGTTCGCGATGGGCGCCTGGTGCCCCGGCACGGCTGCTGCCGGCCTGGCCGCAGGCCGAATCGACGCACTCGTATTCCTGGTCGGCACGATCGGCGGAAGCATCCTGTTCAGCGAGCTCTTCCCTTTCATCGGCGGTCTGTACACGGCCGGAGATCGAGGCGTGCAGATGGCCTATGACGCGTTGGGCATATCCCGGAACGTGTTCGCGCTGTCTTTCACGTTGGTCGCTGTCGGGGCCTTCTGGCTGGCCGAGTGGGCCGAGAAAGCGCGCACGGGACATTCTGCATACCTGGGAAGCCCCTTCCTCAAGGCGTTCAGTCTGGCGCTCGTGGCGGTGGCGCTTGGTTTGTTCGTGCTGGCCCCCGCTACGACAGGGGTTTCCCCAGAACGGACTAGCCTTGCCGCGGCGCCGGCAACGGACGAGAAAACCCTCCTGGCGAACGCCGAAGATGCTCGGGACCACATCGAGCCTGATGAGTTGGCTGATCGCCTGATGGCCGGACAATCGGATCTTGTACTCGTAGATGTCCGGCCGTCGGCCGAGTTCAACGCCTACCACATCCGCGGCGCTGTCAACGTGCCGCTGGCCCAGTTAGCGGAGTCCCTTCAGCCCCACAAGAACAAGGGGATCGTTGTCCTTTACTCCAATGGAATGACCCATCCAGCGCAAGCCCGTGATTCGCTTCAGCGCCAGGGGTTCGGCAATGTCTACCTGCTCACGGACGGTCTGCAGGGCTTCCGCGAGCGCTGCCTCAAACCGGTGTCGTTGCGGTCCGAACCCCTGCCGCCCGGGGCCGCCGTACGGATCAACGCCTGGCGGGCTTTCTTCGCCGCGCCCGCCGCTTCCGCCAAGGTCGGCATTGCCACCGCGCCGGTGGACGCCGCCAAACCGCGTGCCGTTGAAACCGATTGGCTGGCCGCCCGACTTCAGGCCCCGGGTCTCAAGATTATCGATCTGCGGTCCCAGCCGGAATACAACACCGCCCACATTCCCGGCTCCCTCAGTTTGAATGTGGAGAGTCTCCGCGGGAACATCGGGGGCGTGCCGTCCATGCTCCTGCCTCCTGCCATGCTGGCAGCTCAATTCTCGCTTCTGGGGCTCAATCCATCGGACACGATCGTACTTGTGCCCGGCGACAAGTTCCACGATGCGACCCTGGTCGGCATGGCGTTCGAGCGGTTGGGGCACATGAACTTCGCCGTCCTGAACGGCACCTACGCCAAGTGGGCTCAAGAGGGACGGCCGGCAGACGCTGCACTGCCCTCCGTAGCGGCCTCAGCATACCCAGTCAGGGAGGATGCCGACCGCTTTACCGTCGACTTACAGACTGTGGCCGCCACACTCGGCATGCCCGGCACGACGATCATTGACGTACGGCCCCCGGACTTCTACGCGGGCAAGAAATCCGACGAAGCCCGTGCCGGGCACATTCCCGGTGCGATCAACCGCCCGTACACCGAGGATGTCATCGCGAGTTCCAACAAGGTCACTGCCCTCAAGACGCTTGATATTCTGGCCGCCGCCTATGGCCAGATGATCCCGTCGAAGGATGCGGAAGTCATTGTGCACTGCCGCACCGGCCACCAGGCCAGCCAGACTTACTTCGTGCTGAAGCATCTGCTGGGGTACTCGAATGTGCGCTGGTACGATGCGGGTTGGACGGAGTGGTCCGCCAGGTCGGATCAGCCCGTTGTCAACGGCGCTCCCAGCGCGGCGCGGCCTTGAGAAAAAATCGTTTTCATCACCATGAAACCCCCGCTATGTTTCACCCTGTTATTGCAATGTTACGAATCCAGTTAATTGTCTTGATGGCCTTCTTCGCATACAAAGGAGTACTTGGAATGGAACCGGAGACAGGACGAGCCGACTTCTTTATCGCCACAAACGGCAGCGATCAATTCCCGGGGTCGAAAGATAG
>JAIFLS010000022.1 GCA_020048935.1 bacterium
CAGGGAAAACTACCGCCGCAGCAGGCACCGGAGCCTAGATATCAAGGATGCGGCTGCGCGGCGAGTTGTCATTCTCCTCGCCCATGTAGGAAGTCGTGCGGTATTCGTTGACGCAGTTCAGCTTGTGGAGCGTATCGCCCAGCCGGCGGATGGCCACCATGCTGCTGTCGATCAGCTCGCTCAAAAGCGGATCCTCGCTGCCGATCTTGTGGCGCATCAGTCCCAGATTGGCCATCAGCACCGTCGCCGGCTGGCCGAGATGGTGGCAGGCCGCACCCAGCGTTTCAAGCATCACGCGCTGGCGATCCGCCTCGCGTAGCGCCACCTCCGCGCGCTTGCGATCCGACAGGTCCGAGAACGAGAACACGAGCCCGACTTTCTCGCCATCCGAGTTGCGGTACGACGTGGCCTGGATATCCAGATCGATCACCTGCCCGGACGGCAGTTCCGCCGCAAGCTCGCCACGCCAGGTCCGGTCCTCGTCGATCACCGCCTTGAACATCTCCGCCGCCATATCCGTGCCGTCGAGAATATCATGGATACTGACCCCGGCAACCTCCTCCTGATCCCGGATGCCGATCATCGCGGCAAACGCCGGATTCGCATATTCGATCAACCCCTTCAGGTTGACGATCGCAATCCCGTTGGCCGAATTCTGGATCGCACAGTGCTCCGTGCGCAGCATTTCCTCCGCCTGCCGGCGCAGGGTGATATCGCGAATAAAGAAGCACAAGCGCCCGCTATCGCTCTTAAGCCTGTTGACCGCTATCTCGCTGGGGAAAACCGTCCCGTCCTTGCGCACACAGTGGGCCTGGATCAGCGTGAACCGCTGGCGCTCGAGGTTCTTTGCCAGGCCGGCTATCAGCCCATCGTCAGCCCCGTAGATGATGTCCGACACGGAAACCCCGGCCAGCTCCGCCTTCGACCATTCCAGGAACTGGACGGCACGGGCATTCGCTTCCGTGATCGTGCCCTTCAGATCGGTAATGACCGCCGCATCGTAAATACTATCAAGCAGCTCCTGATACGGCGTGAGTTCCTGGGATGACGTCAGATCCTGCTTCCCGCTTGTTCCGGGAATAATCCGATCCGGTTTCACGACCACGCGCCGCTTGTCCGTGACCGGTTCGGCAGGTACATCCGGGATCAGATCGATCCGCATTGTTCTGGACATGTCATCAAAAACCGACATCTACTCCCCCCGTCACTGCGCCAAAGCACCGTCGACTGCCCCCCCGGAAACAACTGGCAACGACGATGCCTGATGATCGATTATGGCTATACGGGCATTTATTATCAAATCAATAGAAAAATAATAATTCCACATTACGGAAAACGGGCATCACGACTTGGCAGGCAGCGGCAAGGTCCACTCGAAGCGTGCACCGTGACAGCCTGGATTCGCAACCGCCAGGCGCCCCCCGTGTACCGCCGCGATATCCGCCGCCAGCGCCAGCCCCAGCCCGGCTCCGCCATGGCGGCTACCTGGGATTTGCGAGAAGCGCTCGAAAATCGTCTCGGCAAACTCGGTTGGAATCCCCTCGCCGCTGTCATGGACGTAGAACCGGATGCCGTTGTCGGCACGGGAGACTCCGATGCGGATCGTCCCGCCACGGGGGGTATGGCGTATAGCGTTATCCAGCAGGTTGTTGAGCAATTCGCAGGCCAGGGCCTCGATCCCCGGCACCTCGATACCCGGCTCGACCTGGCATTCCAGCGTGATGCCGGCGTCCTCGCACAAGGGCGCATAGACCTGCGCGCTCTGCCGGACAACCTCGGCAGCCAGGAAGGGACGGAAACGCTCGCGCAGCGTACCGGCATCCAGCCGCGAGAGCTGCAGCAACTGCTCGACCATGAAGGAAAGCCGTTCCAGCTCGGCGAGCATGTCGCCAATCGCTGTCCGGTAATCCTCGGCACTGCGCGGACGGCTGACGGCGACTTCGCCGGTGGCCCGCATGGCGGCAATCGGAGTGCGGATCTGGTGCGAGGCATCGCCGCTGAAACGGCGCAGGCGATGCACGGCTGAGGTGTAGTGCTCGAAGGCCGCATTGAGCGTCTCGGCCAGATGCCGCATGTCGTCATCCGGCATGCTGCGCGTATCGATCCGCTCATCAAATCGCCCCTTGCCGATGCCTGCCGCCGTGTCGGCAATGCGACGCACAGGGTTGATGATGCGACGCGAGAACCACCACACCAGTGCCAGCATCAGCGGTAGCAACAGCAGATTCATCGCCGTAACGTCGACCACCTCCTCCAGATTCTCGGCCAGCGTTTCCTCGCGGTGATTGTCCCGCCAGTCGCGGTACTCGATGAACGAGAAAAAAAGCAACTGCACCAGGACAAACGCCACCAGCAGGATTGCCTGGTAAATGAATGCACGATAATGTAGACGAATTTTCATGGTGCGGTCTCCGATAGCATGAAGCCGATCCCGCGCAGCGTATGGATCAGCCGCCTATCCGATCCGCCCTCAAGCTTCTCGCGCAAATGCGACATGTGGACATCGATGATCTTGTCCATCGAGGTGGCCCGGCTCGACACATGCCAGACATCGCGGGTCAGCATGTCACGCGAAACCGGGAACCCGGCATTGGCCGCCAGATAGGCCAGCAGATCGAACTCCCGTGCCGTTAGCTCGATGCCACGCCCTCCGCGGCGCACGCGTCGCGCCAGCCGGTCGATCTCGAGGTCGCCCACCTGGAGCACAAAAGCCTCGGCTTCCTGGCGGGCGGTGCGCAAGCGGGCACGCACGCGGGCGAGCAATTCAGGGAAGGAGAAGGGTTTGGCGAGATAATCATCAGCCCCCTCATCCAGCCCCGCCACGCGTTGCACAACCGAATCGCGGGCGGTCAGGATAATCACCGGAACACGCGCACCTTCCTGCCGCAGTCGTCGCAACACCTGCACGCCATCGCCATCGGGCAGCCCGAGATCGAGGATCACCAGAGCTGGCGTTTGCGAATCAAGCTGCGCATGCGCCTCCCCCAGAGTCGCCGTCACGCTCACCACATAACCAGCCTCGCCAAGCCCGCGCACCAGGCTGCCGGATACGCGTGGATCATCCTCGACCAACAGTATCCCGGATCTCGCGGTAGTTGATGCGTCCGACATGCCTGCAAACCGTCTTTCTCCCCTTAAGCAATCTTAAGACTATTAGGATAGCCGCTTCACGAAATAGAGATCATATTAGTCGCATTAAACGAAAGGGTCAATGAAATGAGTGCATGGTATCGATTGATCAGGACAGGACGGGTCATGCGGCAGGCGTTCCACGAACAACAGGCCTGCATCCACGATGTCTACGAGCGGATGGATCCGTACCTGCATTCGCCGTCCGATACGCCAGCGGCCTACGCGGTGCGGCCGGACCGGGTGCCGGAGTCTTTCTACGCCTGGCGGAAGAACCTGTTCTCGACGCTCTTCCATTCCGCCTACCTGATGCTTGACTGCCCCGCACCACGCCGACGGCTGTATGGACGGCTGATCCACCTGTACCGGATCTGGGTGACCTCGGCTGACAACCTGCTGGACAACGAGGACAAGCTGGTCGTACCCGTCGTGATGCCGGGGTCGTCACGCGTCATGCGCCAGGTCGTCGCCCTGATGGCTGCCGACCGTGTTCTGACCGATATCCTGCGCGAAGCCGTCGAGGAGGGTGCGATCGACGACCGGACCGCCGCCTGCCTCCAGCGCGAGTCCCTGTGCCGGCTGCTTCCCAGCGCCGCCGAGGAAGCCGCCGAGGAGGGGGGGGTTGGCGTCCGTCCCGACCCGGAGCACGTGCTCGAGGTGATCCACCGCCTCAAGACCGGCCTGCTGTTCAACATCGCCTTTACCGGTCCTGAAATCGCCGAGCCGCACCTATCACCATCCCGCCTGGCCGCCATCAAGTCGGCCTTGATGCAATTCGGACTGGGCTGCCAGTTGCTCGACGATGTCCGCGATCTGGGCAAGGACTTGCGCGAGCAGCGCCACAATTACCTGCTCTCCTGGCTTACCCACCACCAGCCCGAGGCGCTGCCAGCCCTGACGGCACGGGCGGCTGCCGGTGCCGACCGCCTCTACCTGCACACGCCACGCTGCGCCGCCTTGGCGGCGGACCGGGGATTGCGGATGATGCGCCATGGGCTTGCCCAGCTCGGCCAGGAGGGGCTGGAGTTCGGCCACGAGGAGGCCGAACGCATGGCCCGGTTCATGTTCACCATGCTGGATCTCAAGGAGTTGAGCCATGCGGCCTAAGCCACGGCATCCCCGTTCACACTGCGCGTCGCGTACCGCCGGAATCACGCTCGACCACGCGGCCGCGTTGTATGACTGGCTGGCCCCGCTGATGACGCTGGGATCGGAATCGCGGCTGCACCGCCATGTGCTGCCACTGCTGGACCTCGGCACCACCGTATCCGTCCTCGATGTGGGATGCGGCACGGGCACCCTCACACGCCAGATTGTCGACGCCATGCCACCTGCCGCCAATCGCTGGGTGGTCGGCATCGATGCGGCCGAGGCGATGATCGAGGTGGCGGTACGCAAAAGCGGTAAACGCCCCGGCTTGGCATTCGCCGCCGCCCTGGCCGAGGACCTGCCCTACCCTGCCGGCAGCTTCGACCGGGTAGTATCGACCTTCTTCTTCCATCACCTGAACGCCGAGCTCAAGGCCAATTCGCTGGCCGAATTCTGGCGGGTACTGCGCCCCGGCGGGTCTGCCATCATCCTCGATGTGGACATCCCCTACAGCCGCTTCGGTGCCCTGTGCGCCTATTCGGGCTACTGGCTGTTCCGTCAGGCCGAAATCAAGGAGAACATCGACGGAAGGCTGCGCGCGGCGATACAGCAAAGCCCGTTTGCAAACTCGTGGAGAATCATATCACGCCATTCCGGCTATCTAAGCCTGTTCAAACTGGATAAACCCAAACAAAAAAAGGAGAGAGAAACATGAAGACAGGACAACACATCATGATACTGGCAACGGCACTGGCGACAACCAGCCTGTTGATCGCCGCACCCGTGCCTGCCGACGACCCCGTCGGGATCGCGGTCGAGGCCTATTTCAAGCGTTCGTTTGACGGGCTGAAGACCGTCGCGGATCAGCAGCCGACCGAAGACACCCTCCGCAAGGCGATGAAGCCTCTGGCCGACGCGACGGACGGATTCTTCGGCGGCACACTGATTGACACCAACTTCGTCATCCGCCAGGTCTACAATCCGCGGGACTTCCTGGCCCGGGGCTATGACCTGAACAAGGTGAAGCAACTGACCGTCTTCTGGAAGGAAATGCGCGAGAATCCCGTTCCCCAGCTCAGCGAACCCGCCCGCGGCAACATCATGCAACCACGGCTGGTCGCCATGCGCTACCCCGTGATCAAAGACGGTCAATTCCTTTCAATTGTCAGCATCATGGTGCGCACCGAGGCCTTCCTGGAAGCCACCGGACTGGACAAGTGCAAGGGCTACCGCATCACCTGCCGCGGAGTCAAGGCCGAGGAGGACGGCAAGCTGGCGGAACCGATCCGCTCGGTCACACTGCAACTGCCGGCCAATGAATGGCTCATCGAATACTCACGCTAGAAGGGAGTCCGTTATGAACATATTGATTGCAGGGGCAGGCGGTGCCCTCGGGAAAGCACTGGTAAACCGATATCTCGAACAAGGCGACTCGGTATCGGCACTGGTCCTGCGCGACGCCGAAATGGAGGGGATCGCGCACCTGCGGCTCAGGGTCGTGACAGCCAATGTCACGCGCCCTGAAAGCCTGATCGGCGTCTGCGACCGGCATGAGCAGGTCATCTCCTGTATCGGCATCACGCGCCTGAAAGGCAACGTGACGCATGAGGCGGTCGACTTCAAGGGTAACCTGAACCTGCTGCGGGAGGCGGAACGCGCCGGTGTTCGGAAATTCGGGTTCATCTCCCCGGCGGGAACCGACATCGGCTATCGCCATGTCCCCCTGCTGGCCGCCAAGTTCCGTTTCGAGCAGGCCCTGCGCCAAAGCGCGATCGAATGGGTCATCTTCCGTTCAGGCGGGTTTTTCACGGACCTGGCGGAAATGATGAAGCTCGCCGCGAAGGGTCCGCTGTTCGTCATCGGCAATGGTTCCAGCCGCTCCACGCCGATCGACGTGGTTGACCTGGCCGGCCTGATGACGGAGGGCATGCGGACGCAGGCCAACGCGGTCATCGAAGTCGGCGGGCCGGAGCATCTCTCCTGGCTGGACGTCTGCCGGACCTGCTTCGAGCTGCAAGGCAAGCCGCCCCGGATCATGCGCGCCCCCGTCTGGCTGTGCCGCACAACCCTGGCCCTGCTGCGTCCGTTCTCATTCCGCCACTATGCCATGGGACAGTTGCTGGTCTTCATGTCAACGCATGATGTCTGCACCCCGCCTCGGGGGAAAAACCACCTGCGGAAGTTTCTGCGTGACATCCAGCCCCAACCGTCGTAGTTTTCAGGCTGCATGAGTAACGCAAATGAAACAACCTCAGTATCCATTGTGATACCGGTTTATAACGAGCAGTCCTGCATCGAGTCAACCCTTCGGGAACTGGCTGGCGTGATGCGTCGGCAGAACCGCTTGTTCGAGATCCTTTGCGTGGACGATGGATCGACCGACAGCAGCGGCGATATCATCCAGAGACTCAAACAGCAGGACCTGCCGGAACTGCGCCTCCTGCGGTTGACTCCGAACAGCGGCCAGAGTGCAGCCTTCGGGGCCGGCTTCAGGCATGCCGTCCATCCCATCATCGTGACCATGGATGCCGACGGGCAGAATGACCCGAACGACATTCCCTTCCTGCTCGAAGGCCTGGCGGATGCGGATGTGTGCTGCGGCTACCGCCACAAGCGGCAGGACACCGCCAGCAAGCGGATTGCCAGCCGGATCGGCAACCGGGTCCGCAACGCCTTGCTCGGCAGCGATATCATTGACACCGGATGCTCGCTGAAGGTTTTCCGCGCGGAGCAAGTCCGGCATCTGGCCATGCTGGAAGGCATGCATCGGTTCCTGCCGAACCTCTGCGCGATGCAGGGAGCCCGGATCCTGCAACGCCCTGTCAACCACCGCCCGCGCACCAGCGGGACCAGCAAATACACGAACTTCGGGCGCCTGCTCAAGACCGTTCCGGACCTGATGGCGGTCCGATGGATGAAACACCGGATGCGGCAATTCCGGGCTAAGGAAATAGCATGAGCGCGCTGGATGAGTTCATGCTGGTGCTGGGCAAGCCCATGGCGCTTGTCGGAATCGCCGGGCAACTGCTGTTTTCATCCCGGTTCATCGTGCAATGGGTCGCCTCGGAACGGAAGCGCGACTCGGTGGTGCCGACATCGTTCTGGTATCTGTCAATCGCCGGCGGGGCCATGACCGCGATCTATGCCGCCTGGCGGCGGGATCCAGTCTTCCTCGTGGCGCAGGTTTCGGGGCTGCTTGTCTATGTGCGCAACCTCATGCTCATCCGCAAGAGCAACACCCGCGACGCCGCTGAGGTGAGGTTGTGATCAAGGGTGTATTGTGCGCGTGTGGCGCCCCCCGCCTCTGGATCATCGCCCTGCTGGCCAGCATCCTCTGGGGAACCGAATTCCGGCAGCGCGACCTGTGGGAGCCGGATGAGGCGCGATATGCCTATGTCTCGCGCGAGATGCGCCAGGACGGCCACTGGCTTGTCCCCCACCGACATGGTGAATACTATGCCCACAAGCCGCCGCTGATCTTCTGGCTGAACAATGCGTTCGCGACGCTCAATGGCGGTGAGATCAACCGGGTCACAACCCGTCTGCCATCGCTGCTCGGCGCGATATTGAGCCTGTGGGCGACCGGACAGATCGCCGCCCTGCTCTTCGGCGGGGCTGCCGGCTGGCTCGCGCCGATGCTGCTGGCCGTATCCTCCCTGTTCTGGGTTGTCAACGGCATGGGGCAGATCGACGGGCTGCTCTGCGGCTTGGAAATGCTGGCCTTCTGGCTCCTGCTCTCAACCCCGTCCCCTCGCGGTGCCGGTCACCTGCGCATCGCCGGCGCCTATCTGGCCATGGGCCTGGCCGTGCTCGCCAAGGGCCCGGTCGGACTGATCATCCCGCTGGGGGCATGGTCCGCGTTCTCGCTATTCGCCGGGCAGCGGCAACGCCTGCGCGATTGGCACCTGCTGTGGGGACCGCTGCTTGCCATGCTGCCGATTACCCTCTGGCTGGGGACTATCATCTACTGCAAGGCCGCCCCCGAGGGCTATCTGGATGAATTGCTGTTCACGCAGAATGTCGGACGCGCCACGGGGGACTTCGCCACCGGACACCTCAAGCCGTTCTGGTATTTTATCGCCTACTTTATCGCGGATTTCCTTCCCTGGACCCTACTGCTTCCAGCCTCGCTCCTGGCACTGAAAGTCGATGCCACGCGACACGCCCTGCTTCGCGGCGTTCTCGCCTGGCTCCTGTTCGTGATCCTGTTCTTCTCGCTATCCGCGACCAAGCGCAACCTCTACGTCCTGATGGCCTATCCAGCGGCGGCGATCCTTCTGGCGGCAGGCTGGGAGCGGATCACAAGCCTGCCGGACCGCTTCCGGCAGGTATCCCAGTGGCTGCTGGCTGGAGTCTTCCTGTTGCTTGGACTGGGATTGACCCTGGCCGCACCGGTCATCCGTATCACCGGAATGGCGGTACCGATCGAAACCGGCTGGCTGATTCCCGGCGGCGTGGTCCTGACGCTGACCGCGGCCATGCTGCTGCGGCCAGCCCTGAAAGCCGCGCAGCCCTGCCACTGGCTGGCAACCGCCGCTGCGGGCTTTGCGTTGACCCTCTGGCTGATGGCGTTGCTGGTCTACCCGGCGCTGAACCCGCTCAAGGCCCCCTACGAATTGGTCGAAAAGGCCAGGCAATACCTACCCGCCGGGCAAGACCTGCTGCTGTACCGGATCAACGGCGAGATCCAGGCCCTTTATTGCCG
>JAIFLS010000005.1 GCA_020048935.1 bacterium
ACACACCACGGTCATAACGCGCCCGGAGGTCGCGTTCCACCAAAAAAGTTACCCATTCATTTTCGCCCGGAGCCCCGGGTGGCTGGCTTGCCTAGAACTTCAATTCATTTCAACGCCCAACATCCAACGCCCAACAACCAAGGAAAGACTCCCGAACTTGGACGTTGGATGTTGGGCGTTGGTTGTTGGATGTTCAAATCGGTTCATCCCTTTGGAAAGGAGATCCATTGGCCTTTGCTGGCGACGACGGTCTCGATGAATTGCATGCCGCGGATGCCGTCCTCGACATTCGGGAAGTCCAGTTCCAGTTCCCCCGGCTCGCGTCCGTCGATGGTGGCTCGGATTGCGTCGGTGGCGTTCTTGTAGATGTTGGCGAACGCCTCGTAGAAGGCCTCCGGATGCCCGAAGGGCAGCCGTGTCGCCCGTGCGGCGGCGGGCGAGATCGCGCCGACCGCATCGGTGCCGCGCCGGTAGGTGAGGATCGTTCCGTCGCCGCCGTAGACGCTGAGGGTGTTGGGTTCCTCCTGCTGCCAGGAGAGGCCGCCTCCGGTGCCGTGCACGCTGATCCGCAGGGCGTTGAGCTCGCCGACGCAGACCTGGCTGGCGAACAGCAGGCCGCGGGCGCCATTCTCGAAATGCACGAGGCAGTTGCCATCGTCGTCCAGCTTGCGGCCTTCGACCATTGTGCCGAGGTCGGCGCAGATCTCGGTCATGCGCAAACCGGTGATGTACTCGGCCAGGTTCTCGGCGTGCGTGCCGATATCACCCATGCAGCCAGCCGCGCCGCTGCGTTTCGGGTCGGTCCGCCATTCGGCCTGCTTGGCCCCGTTGCGCTCGATCGGGTTGATCACCTGCGGATACTGGACGATGATCTTGAGCACCTTGCCGATTTTCCCCTGCTTGACAAGATCGCGTGCCAGCTTGACCATCGGATAGCCGGTGTAGTTATGCGTCAGCGCCAGCACCTTGCCGCTTTTCTTCACGATCTTGCGCAGGGCAATGGCCTGCTTCAGGTCGAAGGTCATCGGCTTATCGAGCACGACATGGAAGCCGGCCTCGAGAAACGCCTTGGCGATAGGGAAGTGACCGTCGTTGGGTGTGACAATGGAAACGAAGTCGACCCGCTTGCCAACGGGCAGGGCCAGTTCGCCGGCGATCATGGCGTCGACGGAGTCGTAGCAGCGTTTCTTGTCGAGGTACAGCGTATCCGCCATCTCGCGCGACTTCTCGGGCGTGCGGCTGAAGCAGCCCGCCACAAGCTCGACCCCGCCGTCCAGGCAGGCCGCCTTGCGGTGAACATCGCCGATAAAGGCACCTGGACCACCGCCGACCATTCCCATTCTCAGTTTCCGTTTCATGTTTTCCTCCGTTTACGCAATTTCGGTGAACGAGAGCGGCGACGAGAACGGTGGACGATCCGCCTTCGCGCCTCGCTTGCTACGGCGGAGATGTTGGAATGCCTTTACTCGTAATCCGCTCTCGTCGCCGTTCTCGTTAACCGGTTCCCCTTTTTATACTCAACTTCATTCACCACCGGGGCAAGCCCGGCGGGATCTACACCACCGGATTGGCGATGAAATCGCCGCGGCAGGCCTTGAGGTAGTTCAACCCGCGGACCTGGCCGCTCATTTCCAGGGCCCGCCGCATGACCGGGTCATGCCAGCCCTCGATATCGATACTGCCCTTGAAGCCGCCCTTGCGCAGGTCGGAAATGATCGCGGTCCAGTCGCTGTCGCCGAACCCCGGTGTACGGTGGTAGGCAAACGGCGGGACCTTCTGCACCTGCCCCGGCAGGGCGATGTCGCCGTGCATCGAGGAATGGACGCCGTAGGTGCGGACCACGTCCCAATGCACCGTGGCATCCTTGCCATGCACGTGGAAGATCTTGCCGACCCATTTGCGGAGCTGCGGCATCGGGTCGATCAGGCTGACCATCTGGTGGCACGGCTCCCATTCCAGGCCGAGATTCGCCGCTGGCACGGCATCGAACATCATTTCCCAGGCGGTCGGGTTGTGGGCGATATTCCAGTCGCCCGTCGCCCAGGTGCCGCCCATGTCGCAGTTCTCGAAGGCGATTCGCACGCCCTTGTCCGCCGCGCGCTTGGCCAGCGGTGTCCAGACCTTCTTGAACTGGGGGATGCTCTCGTCGATGCGCTTGCCGCGCAGGCGGCCGGTGAATCCACCGACGATGTCGCAGCCGAACAGATGGGCATTGTCGATGCACTTCTTCCAGCCGTCGAGCGTGGCCTTGTCCTTGTCCCCATCCTCCAGCGGATTGCCGAAAATGCAGACCGACGAGATCACGGCGTCCGTGCCTTCAAGGACGGCCTTCACTTCCTTGGCCAGTTTCTTGAAGTCAACCCCCTCGCACGTCTGCCAGAAGGTAAGGCTGTAGGATTCGAAACCGTGGTGCTGGATCTGGCGGATGTATTCCGGCGCCTTCATGCCGGCCCCGACGAGGGTGCCGATACGGATGTCTTTCTCGGGTGCTGTGGTTGTGGTCATGGTCAGGGTCCTTTCGGATTACGATTATGATTACGATTACGACTACAGGGTGATGGTGACGCGTTTGCCGGTCTCGGCGCTCTTGACGGCACTGTGGACCATGGCGAGGCTCTTGATGTTGTCCGTGCAGACCGTTTCCGGCGCGGTCCCCTTGCGGATGGCATCCAGGAAGCACGCGATGGCACTGTTGTGCCCTCCCGCCAGAGCCTTCGGGCAAATGATCGGAATGGTCTTCTGCTTGATCGGGCGGGTGAAGCCCTTGTCGCCGTCGACCAGTTCGCAGCGGAAATCGTCACCGCCTTGCCACAGGATCGTGCCCCGCTCGCCGATCAGGCGCCAGGAGCATTCCCAGGTGGTCGGGCAGCCCTCGGCACACCAGCTTCCCTGGTAGGTGTAGACCACCCCGTCGGTCATCTCGAAAATGGCCGCTGCGGATGGACCGTGCTTGTACCACGAATGCCGCGGGGTCCATTCATGGCTGTAGACACGCTCGGCGTCGGCGCCGATGATGAAGCGCGCCTGGTCGAACGAATGAATGGCCATGTCGAGCAGCAGCACGTGCTCCATCACATCGCGGAACCCGCCGAAATGCGCGCCGATGAAGAAGTCGCTGTGCACGGCGACCAGTTTTCCCAGAGCCCCGCTGTCGAGAAAACGACGCAAGGCCCGGATGCCCTTCAGGTAGCGGCGATTCTGCATCACGGCATACGTTTTGCCCGCCTTCTGCGCGGCTGCCGCCATGCGGCGGGCGTTCGGCATGGTGTCGCTCATCGGTTTCTCGCCGAAGACGTGGCAGCCATGCTTCAACGCTGTCAGCGTGGTGGGGCAATGCGCCTCCGGAACCGTGCAGTCAAAGACCACGTCAGGCTTCGCCTGCCGCAGGATGGCATCCAGATCGCTGCCGGTGACCGCCTTTATCAGGCCATGCTTTTCCTTTTTCGCTTCCGCCGCCGCCGGGTTCAGATCCACCAGGCCGACGACGTCCACCTTCTTCTTTACCGTCTCCGAATTAAGCCAGGCATTGGAAATCCCACCGCAGCCGACCAGTACCGCCGTTGTCTTACGCACGTTCGCCTCTTTCCCTTAAATTCAATGTTTCAGAACAACTTTTAACTACGGAATACACAGAATACACGGAAACTATCATAATGCTAACACGGGAATTGATTGCCACAAAAAGCACAAAATACACAAAACATGATGGCTGAATTTCTTTTGTGTCTTATGTGCCTTTTTGTGGCCAAATATATCCCTGGTTGTATATCTAATTGTGTTTCCCATTTCCGTGCGTTCCGTGTATTCCGTAGTTCACCCAATGCCTACCAGTTACCGTCGAAGAGCCCTTCCCGCATCAGCTCGGGCTTCTTGCAGGTGCTCTCGATGGCGACATGCGACCCATTCGTGGAAGCATCGTGGAAGGCGTGCATCAAGTCAAGCACATGGTAGGCGAGCGCACCATTCGCGCGGTGCGTGCGGCCGGTACGGATGGCGTCAGCCATGTCGGAGGGCCCGATGCCACGTCCATTGGCCTCGAAGCCGCAGGTCAGCGGCAGATCCCGCCACTCTTTCTCGCCTTTGAGCTTAACCTTGACCGGGCCGCCGAACGTGTTCGGGTCCGGTACCGATAGCGAGCCTTCCGATCCGAAGATCTCGATGCGGGGGGTGTTGGATGCCCATACATCGAAGCTGGTGGTGATCGTGCCGATCGCCCCGCTGGCGAAGTCCATGATGCCGGTCACGTGGGTCGGGATCTCGACATCGATGATCTGCCCGTTCTTCTTGGCACTGGTGATCGTGCGCTGTGGGAAGCTGATGCGTGCCGAGCCGGTGACGCGCTTGACCGGGCCGAGCAGCGAGACCAGGGCGGTCAGGTAGTAGGGCCCCATGTCGAACATCGGGCCGCCGCCGACCTTGTAGTAGAACTCCGGATCCGGGTGCCAGCTCTCGTGCCCGTGGCAGAGCATGAAGGCCTGGGCGCCGATCGGCGTGCCGATCATCCCGTCCTCGATCAGCCGGCGGCAGGTCTGGATGCCCGCGCCGAGGAACGTGTCGGGCGCGTTACCGACCATCACGCCCGCCTTCGCGGCGGCGGCCAGCAGGGTTTTCCCCTGGTCGCGGGTCAGCGTCAGCGGCTTCTCGCTGTAGACATGCTTGCCGGCGGCAACCGCCTGCATCGCCACCGGGAAGTGCCCCTGCGGCGTGGTCAGATTCACGATGATCTTGATTTCCGGGTCGGCGAGCATCGCCTCGAGCGTGCAGACCTGAACGCCGGGATACTCTTTGACCTTGGCGGCGGTGCGTTCTGGATCCAGGTCCGCGCAGGACTTGACGCTTACGTTGCTGAAGACAGTACACAGGTTCTTGAAGTAGATGCCGCTGATATTGCCGCAGCCGACAATGCCGATTTTGATGGGGCTCATAGTGCTGGGTCCTTTCGATTATGATTACGATTACGATGGGATCAGGCGGAGGTGTATTCCGGCTTGATCCGTTCGCGGGCGGCCCACTGCATGCCGCGCTTGACGATCTCCATCGCCTCGGGGACCTTGAAGTCGTCGGCGACGTGGCCCAGCGCGGTGTAGAAGACGCGGCCCTTGCCGTAGGTGCGTTTCCAGACGTAGGGCATCACCGTGCCCTTGATCCAGGGGCTGTTGCCGTGTTTGCCGCTGAAGGTCGTGGTGGCCAGCGTCTCGTTGGACGGGTCGGTGTGCATGAGGTACTGCTCGGAGACCATGTCGAAATCCTTCAGTCCCTTGACGATCGGGTCGGACGGGACGGTGATGTTGATCCGATGCGGGATGATCCCGCCGGGGTGGGCCACCCACTGCCCGCCGGTCATGAACTGGTACTCCGTGTTCGTGCGGAAGGAGTCGCACATGCCGCCATGCCAGCCAGCGACGCCAGCCCCTGCCAGGACAGCGCCGCGCAGCCCGGCCCACTGCTCCTTGGTGATCTCCCCCATCGTCCAGATCGGCACGATCAGGGAGAACTTCTTCATCTTGACCGGGTCGGCATAGATGTCCAGCGACTCCGAGACGACGACCCGGTAACCCTTCGATTTCAGCCAGGGGGCGAAAAGATCCGCACATGCCTTGGGTGTGTGCCCGTTCCATCCCCCCCACACAATCAGGGCGGATTTAGTCGTTTTGCCTTTAGATGCCTTCATGGTCTTCGCAGTAGTCATCGCGCGTCGTTTCCTTTGTTCCCGATCCCGGCAAGCCGCTGTCGTCACGACAGCCGAAAGCACTTGCGGAAAAATGATTTTTTCAAGATAGTCTTGAAAAACGCAAAAGGAAATGGATATATCTTCCTAAAACATGGATAATTTTCTCATACACATGGCCCCGATGCCGCGGCGGTACCCGACGGGGCTGCCGGTACAGAGTCTCGGCTACGTCCCCCGCAAGCGGGATCATATCCGACACGCGTTCGAAACCCTCAACTTCTCGCTGATTGTTTCCGGGCATGGCGCCTATCATTTCAGGGGTGCGCGTTTCGAGGTGCGCGGGCCTTGCGTGATCACGCAGTGGCCGGGGGAACCGATGGACTACGGGCCGGCACCGGGGAGCACCTGGGAGGAATTGTACCTCATTTATGATGCCGCCACGCTGGCGGAATTCGAGCGGCGGAACCTGGCGCAGATTCACAAGCCGTGGTGGCCGATCCGGCGCGATTCGCAGGTCTTCGAGCAGTTTGAACAGTTGCAGGAACTGACCCGGAATCTCCAGCAGGATGGCGCTGCCGACCGCATCGACCGCGCCTGTGAGCGGTTGCTGGTCGAGACGCGGATCGGGGAGAACCGTCCGCCGGCCGGTCGCGAGGAGCAGGTGATCCGCCGCATCCGCCAGGACGTGCGCGAGCGGTTGTTCGAGCCGCACGACTTCGAGGCGATCGCGCGGCGGCATGGCTTGTCCGCCGCGACGTTCCGTCGCTACTGGAACCGCTACGTGCATGTGCCGCCGGCGCGGTACGTGATGACGCTGCGCATGCGCGAGGCCCGGCGCCTGCTGGTGGAGACCGACCTGACCGTGGCGGAGGTCGCGGTGCAGGCTGGTTTCGAGGACCCGCTCTACTTCTCGCGCAGCTTCCGCCGCCTCACCGGCGTGCCGCCCTCGCACTACCGCGCCCGCTATCCGCGCTGAAGCAGTGCCTTAGGGCGCGTAGCGGTGCTGTAGGGTCGCGGCATTTGGCATGGTCTCGTAGGATTCGCCCTGCGGACCGGTATAGCGATCGCCCAGCTTGAGGACATGGATGGGGACGACGCTGCCGTTGCGCAGGGTGATCGGCACGGGGATCAGGGTGACGCCGGGATGACGGTCGTTCTTTTTTGGCGGTTGAGGGGTTTGTTTGTGTTTGTGCACGATAAGGCGTCGCGGTTCCTGGTAATAGCGGTAAGCCGGGCGGTGGTAGCTGTTCCAGGATCGGTGGCTGTACCAGGCGTAAGGCAGTGCCAGATATGGTAGATAGTAGGCATCGTGATTATGGCTTATGGCATAGCCGGTCAACGCGCCGAGGCCCGTGAATAGCGGGATGGTATAGTGGGCATCGTAATCGTCGCTCAACTCCGAGACCAGCACCCCGGCGGCGGCGCCGAGCAGACCTCCGGTCACGGTTTCTTCCCACGCATCCGCGCTGGCGTTCCCAGCCAGCGTCAGCAGGACGGTAACCAAGAGAAGAGATTTTTTCATAAGGCATACTCCTTTCCAGCGCCACCAGTATAGCGCAACCTTGGGTATTCTGCCAGCCTGCTTTTGCGCTCACCAGCAATTCTCATTATGGCCTCAAATCGTGCGGGGAGCAGGCTAAAGCCTGAACTACGAACACCGAAATGCTCGGAATGATGGCGTTCGTAGTTCAGCCTTCAGGCTGCCCGAGGCCATAATGAGAATTGCTGTGCGCTCACGTCCGGAACGGCTTGCAGTATGCCCGCGGGGTGGTGCCGCAGGCCTTCTTGAACCATTTGGAGAAGTGCGAGAGATCGTGGAAACCAAGGCTGTAGGCCACTTCCTTGATGCGGGCACCCGAAACGCGGAGACGGCATCGCGCCTGTTCAAGGCGGCGGTTATCGAGATACTGCCTGGGACTTGAATTCAGATCCGCTGCAAACAGCCGGGTCAGATGCACCTGGCTGAGGCCGACGGCCGCCGCCAGGGCATCTGGCTCCAAGGGCTTTCCAAGCGGGTGCGCGTCCAGTAGTCGGACCGCCTTCATCACGCGCTCGTCAATACTGAAGTGACCGCTCGGGATGATCTGGTGATCGACCAGCACGTCCAGCAGTGCCAGCAACCAGTGGCTGAAATCGCGCTCAAGCCGCAGGACGGTCCGGTAGTCCATCGGTTGCTCGCGGACGTCGTATGCGCCTTCCGGGATGTTCATGATGCCGGCCACCTTGCGCAACCGGCGCTCCAGGTTGGGATACTGTTCGGCGTTCACGACCAGCGGCAGGCCTCGATCAAACAGGCTCGCGCCGTCCGGCCATGTGGCTTCGAACGCAACGGACAGAATCCGGGTCCCGCGCAAGATCGACCGGGTGTGGGGCGTGCTGTCGAGCAACAGCCACTGTCCCGGCTCTGCACGGAGACGCTTATTGTGCTGCCGTATCTCGATCCAGCCCGACCGCACGAGCCAGGCACGGATCGGCCCTTCGTCGGTATGGCTCAGGATTTCCGGCGCATCACGGGAGGCCAGGACCGCATGGTCATAGCACCAGATCAGGTGCGTTGAAAGCGTCAGCCAGTCGCGGTAAAACATACGGTTCCCTATTCTTCCAGAACCTCTTCAAGTCTTGCATTCTGCTGTTTGGAAATCGCATCAATATCCGCCTTGGCCCGTTGACCGGCATCCACCGCGTATTTGCCGGTAATGCCATCAACCAGCAATTCTGCCGACGATTTCGCGGGCACCGTCTCCTTGTCGCCTGCATCGGACGCCGGACGGCAGCCGGAAAACGGCAGGCCTGCACAGCCAATCAGGATCGCGGCCAAAGCCCCGCCCACACGATATCCGCCAATCACCTCGTTCATACCCCCCCATTTCCAGTTTGTATTCAGTATGCCTAGTACTCTGCCCCCGCGCCCCTGTTAATAATCTCCCAATGTCCGCCTTTGTCGGGTCCAATGCGGCGTATAATCCCCTCGCGCTTCATCTTCGCAAGTTGATATTTAACGCCATTTTCCGTGATATCACCTAATGCTTGCGCAAGTCGAAGACGGCTTGCGTCTGGGGAATTCGCGAGCACATGCAAAATTCTCTGGGCGGTCTCTGGGTAGTTTCCGGGCAGTATCTGGGTAGTTTTCTGGGTAGTGCTCGTCGGTTTACTGGTTAGCTCAACTAAAAGTCCACCAGACCGCTCGATGAATTTTGGAGGAGGTAAATGCGCGTCCTTGCAGGCATCGGAAATCTTTTCTACCCCGCGCCCCCATGAATCAATGTACCCCGCCTTATAGCAAACTTCGGCAAGCAGCGGATTACGCGGAATGGATTCATGAACCTGAAACAACTGTTCTATTGTCAGTTCTTCCGGCAAAACGCCTGCATTCCAAAGCGTCAGCCGATTATCATAGACTTTCATTTGCGTCATGCTGCCGAGGTAGTTCCGATGCACCATGGCATTGAGCAGCATTTCTCGCAAAGCCGCAACTGGATATTCCATTTCTTCAATACGGTGGATGCCCTCGAACCGAATCGGTTTTGTAAGAAACTTTTTCTCCAGTTGTTCCATCACATCCCGGAGCATCCTAATCAGATTACCCTCACACACCTCCTGAAAGCGCAGATCTGCCTCACTGATTCCGAAACGTCCGATCTTAACAAACAAATTGGGATAGAATTCACCAGGATCCTTGCCGAACAGAACGAGTGCCGCCCTGGTTAAACCATCACGGGTAAGCAAACGTAGTTTCTGCAAAACTTCACGGGGCTTCAAGTCACTCAAATCCGGAAGTCGGCCCGCCTTTGCCGCATCCTTCCTGAAGATATCAATGGCCGAATCGTCAATATCATCCATGGTCGCCTTGCCTTCGACGACGCGATCCCAGGTCACACCCATTTTCTTCAGCAAGAAATCGGTTAAAGCGTGACCTTTCAACTCCT
>JAIFLS010000217.1 GCA_020048935.1 bacterium
TCGCGGCTGCCGCTGGAGATCCTGCCGGAAATCAACCAGGGTGCCGCCAGAATGGCGTTGCATGGCTCCGGCTGCGAGATCCGCGGTATGCTGCCCGAGGGCGGCGAGGCACGGGTGATCCTGCAGGCCATGGATAGCAACACCACGCCGCCCGTGGTCACGGTTTATCACGGCTGCTTCTGCGGCCAATCGGTGATTGCCGGGCGGGAGCCGACGGAGATCGTCATCAAGCAGCCTGATCTGCTGGCCATGATGTCGAAGGCCAGCCGCGCGGCGGGGCATCCGTTCGATCCCCGGCTGGTGCGGGTGCGGCTGCCGCCGATCCACCCGGTCCGCATCCTGTCCATCAACGGGGACCTGACCTATCCCGAGGCCGGGACGACCCCGTCGAGGACGCTGCTCTGCTACGGGTCGTCGATCACGCACGGGGCCTGTGCGATTGCCCCGGAAGGCACCTATGCCGCACAGTGTGCCCGGCGTCTCGGCGCTGATCTCATCAACCTCGGCTTCGGCGGGGCCGCGCAGATGGACCGGGCGATTGCCGACCACATCGCCGCGCGCCAGGACTGGGATCTGGCGACGTTCGAGATGGGCATCAATGTGCTCGGCTGGCCCGTGGATAGGTTCCGCCAGGCGGTGGAGACGTTCGTCTCGATCGTTGCCGCCGCTCGACCGGACACGTTCATTGGCTGCATCGACATGTTCACCTACACCGGCGACTTCATCGAGAACGCCCCGAAGGCGGGTCCGTTCCGCCGGGCTGTGGCAGAGGTGGTCGAGCATCTGGCCTCGCCCTCCGTTCGTCACATTGACGGACGGACACTCCTGGCCGATCCTGCCGGCCTGCGCACCGACATGGTCCACCCCGGCGATATCGGCATGCAGGAGATGGGGCAGAACCTGGCCGATTTCATTGGACTGACACGGGATAAATAAACCTCGATCGCGTCGGCCGCAAGGGCGGGCTTGCGTTCGGGGGGGGATCCGTGTAGTCTTCCGCCAATACAGGAGAATGGGTGTGAGCGCGAAAACAGCGGAAGATCATTTTGGATTGCTGGCGGATATCGGCGAGATCAGTGCGCTGCTGTCGGATAGTCCTGATTTGCAGGGTTTTCTGGATCGTTGTGTCGTCATGGTTGCCAACCACCTGACTGCCCAGGTCTGCTCGATCTACCTGTATGACGAGGACACGCGCATGCTGACGCTGCGGGCGACCCACGGCCTGTCAAAGGCGGCCGTGGGGCAGATCCGTCTCGCGATCGGCGAGGGCCTCGTCGGCAAGGCACTGAAGGAACTGCGCCCGATCTGCGTCGCGCACGCCAGCGACCACCCGGACTTCAAGTATTTCCCGGAGGCGGGGGAGGAACCCTACGATGCGTTCCTGGGGGTGCCGATCCAGCGCGGGGTCGAGAAGATCGGTATACTGGTGGTGCAGCGCCATGCGCGGGATCGCTTCAACAACGTGGAAGTGATGGCGATGCGGGCTCTGACCTCTCAACTGGCGACGGCGATCGAGACCGCCCGCACGTTGCTGCAGATGGCGGTGCCCGCAGAGGTGGCCGCGCCGGTGCCGCCACCGCCACGTGTCGTGCAGCGTTCCTTTTTCGTCAACGGCAATGCCGCCTCGCCGGGGTATGCCTGCGGCCCGAGCATCCAGTTCATGCGTCACCCGGTCGAGCGGATGCTCCAGCTCAGCCGAGAACACGAGGGGTCAGGCGGCAGCAGCGATGACGCGATGCTTGACCGGGCGATAGCCGCGACGCTGGGCCAGCTTGTCGAGATGCAGGAGGCGCTTGGGCGCAAGCTGCCCGAAGTGGCCTCGCTGATCTTCGAGGCCCATATGATGATGCTCAAGGACCGCTCGTTTGTCGGCGCGATGCGCGAGCGCATGCACAAGGGCGAATCCGCCGTCCGGGCGGTGGCGGAGGTGGCGACGCAATACATCGGCATCTTCGAGGCTAGCTCGCACGACTACGTGCGCGAGAAGGCGCGCGATGTCGAGGATCTGGCACTGCGGATGCTGACCAATCTGAACGGCGGGGACAGTGGAGTGGGGTCCGACTGGCGTGGGCGGATCGTGATCGCCAGGGAATTGCTGCCCTCGGACATCCTGAAGATCACGCTGGCCGATGTGGCAGGTATTATCCTGGTCGGAGGCGGGCTGACGTCGCACATCTCCATCCTGGTGCGCTCGCTCTCGATCCCGATGATCGTGGCCGACGAGCTGTTGCTGGCCGGGGTGGCGGATGGCGACAAGGTCCTGCTGGATGCTGATGCGGGCAATGCCTATGTCAACCCTACCCGCGACGTGATCGTGCGTTTCGAGGAGCGGGACCGGCTGCGCGACAAGGCGATCTTGCATGGCGCGGCGATGCGCGACGAGACCCGCATGAAAGACGGCACGCGGGTCAGGCTGCTCGCGAATATCAACCTGCTGAGCGAACTGGACATGGCGCTCGACCTGAAGGCGGAAGGCATCGGCCTTTACCGCACGGAATTCCCCTTCCTGATCCGCCAGGCGCTGCCGTCCGAGGAGGAGCAGTGCAAGGTGTACACGCGCCTGCTCACGCGGATGGGGGATCGCGAGGTGACGATCCGCACGCTGGATGCCGGCGGCGACAAGATGATGGACTACCTGAACGACGGAGCCGAGCCGAATCCGGCCCTCGGCTTGCGTTCGACCCGGCTGCTGCTGCGCCACCGCGATATTTTCGACCAGCAGCTTCGTGCCATCCTGCGCGCGGGAACCGGTCGCGAGCGGCTGCGGATCATGTTCCCGATGATCTGCTCGCTGGACGAGTTCCGGCAGGCCAAGGGTATTGCCGAGGAGTGCATCGAGGCGCTGGCGGCCGAGACCGGCGATGGGGTGACCCGCCCGGAGATCGGCATGATGGTGGAATTGCCGTCGGTGGTCGATCTGGCGGATGCCTTCGCCCGCGAGGCGGATTTCTTCTCGATCGGGACCAACGATTTTATCCAGTACATGCTCGGGGTCGACCGTGCGAATGCGCGGGTGTTCGAGTACTACTGCCCGCACCATCCGGCGGTGCTGCGCGGGCTCAAGCGGGTGGTCGATGCGGCGAAGCACCGCAAGATCGAGTGTTCGGTATGCGGCGAGATGGCCCACGATGTGCGCTATGTGCCATTCTTCCTGGGGATCGGCATCCGCTGCCTGAGCGTGGACCCGCATTACCTGCCGGAGGTACAGCAGTGCGTGCTGGGCTGGACCGAGGAGTCCGCGGCCGCCTATGCCGCCTCGCTACTGGCTGAGAACGTCATCTCGGACATCGAGAAGCGGCTGCTGGACAAGGCCCCGGTTTAAAGCCGCTGTAGGACAAGTGCCGTTCTCGCCGGCAGGTATAATTTGATCATCAGGCGCGTTGTCTCGCCGTCCGTTACCGCGGACGGGAAGAACCGCTGGTCCGCCGTGATCCGGTCATGCCCGCCGAAACGCGGCTCGTCACTGTTCAGCAACAGGTGGTAGGTGCCGGCGGGAACTTCAATGCCGTAGTCGGTGAACGAGACGGCCGGGCTGAAGTTGAAAGCGAACAGCAGGTTCCCGCGCGAGAACGCTATCACCTTGTCGCCGTCATGCAGGCAATGTGCATCGGGCCGTGAGGCGGGGGCGGGATGCGCGCGCAGCAGGGCGAGCATGGCCGCGTCGAAATCGGCCAGCGCATGGTAGCGCAGGTCCGGATTGTCCCGCAGGCTCCACTGGCGGCGCGCGTAGTGGTAGGACCAGCCGTTGCCCTCGCGCGGGAAATCGATCCACTCCGGGTGCCCGAACTCGTTGCCCATGAAATTGAGATAGCCGCCGACGGCGGTCGAGGCCGTCACCAGCCGGATGAGCTTGTGCAGCGCGATGCCGCGATCAACCGCAAGACTCTCGCTCTGCTTCGACATGCCGTCGTACATCGCGGCATCGACAAGCTCGAAGATCATCGTCTTGTCGCCGACAATCGCCTGGTCGTGGCTTTCCACGTAGCTGACGGTTTTCTCTTCGGGGCGCCGGTCGTTGAGATGGTGCCAGAGGTTGTGCATGTTCCAGTCCTCGTCCTTCTGCTTGCGGACAAGCTGGAACCAGCAGTCCGGCAGTCCCATCGCCAGCCGCAGGTCGAAACCGATGCCGCCCTCGGCGACCGGGGCGCAGAGCCCGGGCATGCCGCTGACGTCCTCGGCGACGGTCAGCGCGGACGGCAGCACGTCATGGATCAGCTTGTTGGCCAGGGTCAGGTAGGCCAGCGCATCGTCATCGACCGAGCCGTTGAAATAGTCGTCGTAGGTGGCAAAGGCGGGGCCGAGACCATGGTGATGGTAGAGCATGCTGGTGATGCCGTCGAAGCGGTAGCCGTCGAGGCGGTACTCGTCGAGCCAGAAACGGCAGTTCGAGAGCAGGAAATGCAGGACCTCCGGCTTGCCGTAGTCGAAGCAGCGGCTGCCCCATGCCGGGTGGTGGCCGCGCGGGCCGTCGTGGAAATACTGGAAGGGGGTGCCGTCGAGGCGTGAGAGTCCCTCGGCCTCGTTGCTGACGGCGTGGGAATGGACCAGGTCCATGATCACGGAAATCCCCATGCCGTGGGCCTCGTCGATCAGCGCCTTCAGTGCCTCGGGTGTGCCAAAGCGCGACGAGGCGGCGAAGAAGCTGGAGACATGGTAGCCGAACGAGCCGTAGTAGGGATGCTCCTGGATCGCCATCAGCTGGATAGTGTTGTAGCCGCCGGCCTTGATGCGCGGCAGGATATGGCTGCGGAACTCGTCGTACGTGCCGACACGCGGTTCCTCCTGGGCCATGCCGACGTGGCATTCGTAGATGGTCGCGGTCGCGGGGCGTGTCGGCCGCGGATGGTGCCATTTGTAGGGGGCGTCGGGCGTCCAGACCTGCGCACTGAACAAGTTGGTGGTGTGGTCCTGCACCACGCGCCGGGCGAAGGCGGGGATGCGCTCGCCGCCGCCATGATCCCAGGAGACCCGCAGCTTGTAGTGGTCGCCGTGGTGCAGGGAGGCGGCTGGCAGGCACCATTCCCAGTCGCCTTTGGCGTTGAGGCGCCGCCCTGCGAAGGCGGGCGTCGACTGCCAGTTGTTGAAATCGCCGACGAGATGCATGGCCGTGGCATTGGGTGCCCACTCGCGCAGGATCCACTCGTCGCCGCGGCGGTGCAGGCCGTAGTACTCATGCGCGGCGGCGAAGTCGGCAAGCGCCAGCTTCCCCCCGGTCAGGTGCGCCTCCATCCAGGTGGCATGATCCGCGCGCTGCAGCAGCAGGGCGCGGAACGGTGCCAGCCAGGGATCCTTGGAGATGAAGGCAGGTGCGGCGGCTTCTCCGGTTATCGACTCTGTGGCGACGGGTGTTTTCATAGGCGGCATCATAGACCAGGCAGCCTGGGTAGCGCAAGCATCTTGCAGGTGCCCAGGACTTATGCTCGACGGCCGGGCGAGGCGCCACGACCTAATTACCGATGCTTTCAGGCGTCCGGCGCAGCGATTTCCAGTTGTGGATATTGCAGAGGGGGAGTCCCTCGATCGAAGGCAGCCAGACACCGGTCGAGTGGCGACGCAGCCCGATTTCAAGATGTTCGCTTAAGGCGGCGAGGGGTGGGATCGGGGTTGTGGCGTGGAAGACCTTGCCGACCGGTGGCGCACCGACGGCGAAGGCGCGTCCGAAAGCCTGCGTGAACTGGAAGGCGGCCGACGCGACATGCGCATGCTGGTCGTCGAGGAACATGAGGACGGCCTGCAGATCCGAGGGGACGCGGGCGGGGAACCGCCAGTAGGTATGCATGGTGTCCTCGCGGATCGAAAAGCCGATGAAGACGGCCTGACCGCCCAGCAATTGCATGTCAAGGCGGTGATCGGGCTGCTCATCGGGATCGTCCGAGGGGGGAGGCGGCGGCTGGAAGGGGGCAAGGACATTGGCGATCGTGCCGGTGCTCTCGCCATGCTGTTCCATCAGCGTTGCCAGTTCGCGGGCGTGCGGTTCATCGAGTCCGCGGGTCTCCTGCAACTTTCGCAGGTTCAGGTAGCGGAAGCGTTGGGCGACCGCCTCGTCGCGGGCATTCTGCTCCAGCTTGCTTTCAATATCTCGCTTCAGCACGGACTGTCGGGCCGCGGCGCTTGCCCGGTAGGCATCGAACTGATGCTGCCGCAGGTGCCAGCGCGCGCGTTCGCGGTTCAGTTGAGCTCGGTAGCTATCCATCAACGCCGCTTCCTGTGCTCGGTCGCGAAAGCCTCCGGCGGAGAGGCGTCCCGCTTCGATTGCCGATTTTAGCATGCCAAGGGCGCGTATCGCGGAAGGAGCCAGGTTCTTGCTGTTATAGAAGTGAAAGAGTTGAATCGCGGCATCAGCGGGCAGGGGGCCGACGGCGTCCAGCACGGTGAAGGCATCCAGGCCGAGGCGAGACCACGCATCGAGAATGGGTTCCAGGCGGCTCTCGCCAAGATGCAGCAGGCGAAGGCCGGTCGCCATGGCGGCACGTTGGGCCACGGCCATTTGCGCGGGGGTCTCGACGGTGGAAAGGGCGTCTGCCAGCCGGGTAAGGGCCGTGAGCAAAAGGTGATGGATCGTACTATCATTCGGGGCCTTTTCACTTGCCTTCTGAATGAGAGCAAGCGTCCGGTCGATCATGGTGATGGTGTCGTCAGTACTGGCTGTCAGCGTCGCGAGACGCGCGGTGATAATAGCGGCCTCGGCAGCAACGTCGGCATTGTCAGGTGCCAGCCGGTATGCCTTGTCGATCACCTGCTGCGCCGTCATCAGCAGGCGGTGTTCATCCACGCGCATCACGATCCGCATCTGGCTGGCGACAGTATGGGCAGGTACATCTGCGTTCCTCGCCTGCGCGTTCACGATGGCGTCAGCGAGTAGCCGATCAATATCGATGACCAGCGCCTTCGCCAGGAGCTTGTGCACCTCGGCGGATTCCGGTGCCAACCGGCTGGCCATGCGCAGCCGCTTGAGAGCCTGCTCGCCGGTCAGTTCCGGCACCGGTAGCCAGAAGTACAGCGAGGATTCGCCGATCATCGCGGCGAATCCCTGATCCATCAGGGTGGCAGCGGTTGCCAGACGAAGCTGGTTGGCCGCAAGCAGGCAGCAGAGCATGACGGCCGCCAGGCGGCGGGCCGGGCGGGACTTGGCGGGTGCATGCTCGCCGCTGGGGCGCGACAACGCGACACCGAGCAGGCAGAAGAACAGGGCGGCGACGCCGGGACGCGAGGTCAGGTTGAAATCCACGGCGGCATGGATCAGACCGGCGACAACCGACAATAGCGCCGCGCGGCGCAGCCAGACCGATTCGCCCTCGCGGTCAGGCAGTAGGTGGCGGGCGGCACTGGCCATGGCGAGCGCGAATGCCGTCAGCAGCAGGAGCAGGCCGGGGATGCCGGTCTCGCTCATGATCTCCAGGTAATCGTTGTGCGCATGATAGACCCGTAAGCTGCCGTAGCCCGCAGGCTGGAACGGCAGGAACGCTTCGGCAAACCCGCCGGGGCCGACACCGAGCGGATGCTGCGCCACCATTTTTATAACGGCCTGCCAGGTGTGGGTTCGCGGCAGGGCGGCCTGCTGTACGGTCTCGAGCTCCTTGAGTCTCTGCAGGGTGACCGCGTACGTGCCGCCGACCCCGATTGCCAGCACCAACAGGGTAACCAGGATGGCGGTCACGACTGGCTGCCGGTCGCGTTGCCGCCGCCGGTCGCGGTTGCGCACGAACCAGGCGCAGAGGCACAACAGCGCGACCAGCGCGGCGCTGATCGCGCCGCGCGAGCCCGAGAGCAGCAGCGCCACGACCTGCACGAGGGTGGCCAGCATCCAGAGGATGGCGGTCAGCAGGCAGTAGTCCTCAAGCCTGGCATCGTGCAGGATGCGCGAGCGGCATTGCCGGATATGCTTGCCGGCATGGATCATGGCCAGTTGCGCCATGGCGAGCGTCGGCGGCAGGCTCAAGGCCAGCAGCCCGCCCATGGAATTGCCGCTGGAAAAGGTGCCGGCGGCCCTGGGCCCGATGACGAACTTGCTGTAGACACCGAGCGGAACATAGAGGCCGATCACGCCGACCACGGCCTGGGCGCTGGCGATGATGGCAATGCCGGTGACCAGCACGCGCAACACCTGCGTGCGGCTGGCAAAACGCCGGGTGGCACCGGTCAGTGCCGTCCATGCACACCAAAGGAAAAGCGTGGTCGAGAAGACGGGCAGGCTTCCACCCGTTCCGTGGATTAATCCCTTGCACGCATGAATGAGCGCGATCAGGACCGTCCAGCCGAAGAAGAGGGCGAAGAAGCGGCTTCCGGCGATAGAGGGAAGCGGCGCCGCACGTCGCCGGGCGGACCACCAGAGCAGGTAGCCTGCAAGCGTCAGGCAGAGCAGGCCGGTGAGCGTCTGTGCCCATAGCGCCACCCCGCCGTACGGGATGGCGCTTGCCAGCAGGACCAGGAATACGATCAGTGTCGGTATATATGTTGAAATGGGTGCGCCTCCGCCAGCGTTATCGATCGTCTATGCGATCCCGCAATGACGTCTTAAGAATAGCGGCAGCGTCTCCCGTGTCGATCATAAAGTGCAGGTCCCGTCGGAAGTAGTTATGGGTGGAACGTGACCTCCGGGCACGTTACGGAGCAGACGTCCCTTGCCACCGCAGAACGCGCCCGGAGGTCGCGTTCCACCCCAGTGGTGCATCTCCCTCACTTCAGCGGAATGGCGATATACTGGTGGTAGCGGCCTGTGCGCACGCGCAGTACCAGCCGCCCGTTTTCCTTCGCATCGGCCAACGCGCGCTCGAAGGCTTCGGCGTCGCGTGTCCGCTCCAGGTTCACGCCGGTAATCAGGACAACCGGCACGCGCGGCGCGTCCGTCGGGGCTGACGCTGGTGATGACCACGCCCTCGTTGATCTCGTAGCCTGAACGTTCGGCGATGTCACTCGTCACCTCGCTGATCTCCACGCCCAGCAGTTCGTCCGAGAGTTTTCCGCCCTTTTCGCCTCCTTCGTCATCCAGTGCGCGTGTGACCGCCTTGATCGCCTTCTCCTTGCCGTCGCGCAGGATCTCCAGGTGGATCGTCGTCTCGGGCGGTCTCGATGAGATGCTGTTGCGGAAGGCACCGACATCGCTCCACATCCTTGCCGTCCAGTTTCAGGATCACATCCCCCTGCTTCAGGCCGGCGGCCTCGGCGGCAGAACCCTCCGTCACATCGGACACCAGTATCCCGCGTGCTTTCTCAAGACCGAGTGACGCGGCCAGCTCCGGTGTCAGCTCCTGTAGGTAGATGCCGAGATAGCCGCGGGTGACCTTGCCGTTCGCGATCAGTTGTTCCTTGATGGCGGCCGCCATGTTGATCGGGATTGCGAAGCCGACGCCCATATAGCCGCCGCTCTGGCTGTAGATCGCGGTGTTGATGCCGATGACCTCGCCCTTGATGTTGAGCAGCGGACCGC
>JAIFLS010000164.1 GCA_020048935.1 bacterium
TTGTCGCACTGTGCGACGGGCTGTCCCGTCTGTCTGGCTCAGGCGGCGGGCAGTGTCATGCGGATGCAGGCACCGCTGCCGGGGGCGGTATCGGCCACGCTGATGGTACCGCCGGAGCGCTCGATAGCGGCTTTGGCCAGGAATAGGCCGAGTCCGGTCCCTTCCGGGCGCGTGGTCATGAACATCTCGAACACGCGTTTACGGTCGGCTGGCGGGATGCCGGGGCCTTGATCGGCAATTTCGACCGTCACGCCGCCGCCCGCCGTGCTCACGCGGATCGTGATCACCGCGCCTCCCGCTGGCGAGAACGCGATGGCGTTGGTCAGGATGTTGACCAGGGCGCGGCGCAGGGAGGCGGCGAAGACGTTGACCCGGACGGGGTGGGGCGGTGCCTGCATGTCAGTCCGGATGTTGTCGCGTTCCAGCCGCGAGGCCAGCGTGTCGACGGCCTCCTGGATGCAGACGGCGATATCCACGCTGGTGCGCTCGGCACTATCCGGCCGCGAGGCGAACAGGAATGCCTTGAAGACCTCATCCATCCGGTCGAGCGTCTGGCGGATCCGTGCCGCCAGTTCGGTCACGCGCGCCGGACGGCTCGCGTCGCCCCGCTCGACTTCGCGATGCAACATCTGGGCATCGAGTTTCAGCGCCGACATCGGGTTGCGGAAGTCGTGGACGATGCCATTGGCCAGCATGCCGGAGAACGCCAGATGCTCCTGTTCGGTACGCAGTGCCTCGTGCCTCATCTCGCGCCGCATCATCAGCACTACCAGCAGGATGCAGAGGCCGAAGGCGATGCAGACGGTCAGCAGCGAGAGCCGGAACATCGAGGAGATAGCGGTGCCGGCGGTCTGCACCTCCCGGCTGACGATCTCCTTGCGCAGGGCCACTTCCACGCGAAGGTTGCGATTACTGCCGGTGGTCGCCGCGAAAACCACCACGGGCACCTGGCGGTCGCCAGCCTGTAGCAGCTCGCGCCGCATCTCCACCTCGGCGGGGGCTGTCTCGTGCGGGGCACTTTCCGGATTGCCCGGCATGGACGTCTGCTCGTTGAACACGACGGTGCCGTCGCGCGTCACCGATACATACTGCAGGCCCTTCTCGACCGCGTGCAGATTGCGCACGAAGGCCGAGAATCCCGCCCAGTCCGGTTCCGCCGCGGCGTTATCGGCCGGTGCCTGGCTCACTAGGTGCGAGACCATGGTGCGCCCGCGCTGGATCACGGTTTCGGCGGCCGCCTCCTGGGCGGCGCGGTCGTGCATACGGCGCAGCAGCAGCAGCGTCCCGCCCGCCAGGGCGGCGACCAGCGAGACCAGCAGCGCGGTTGTCAGGATCAACGGCATCTTCATGACGCGGCTTATACCCCAATCCTTGTACAAATGCAAAACATCAGCACAAACCTAAGAGCAGCACCCTCAACGGCGGACCGGAAAGCTTGATTCGAATGTCGGGGGCACGGCTGCTTTCACGCTTTGCGCCATAAATCCGGTGCTTGACAAAGTGACGCCACGCGGGTAGGTTGCCGAGTCTTCCGTTAATGAGGGCCGTTAGCTCAGTTGGTAGAGCACTTGACTTTTAATCAAGGGGTCTCGGGTTCGAGTCCCGAACGGCCTACTTTTATCGACGCCTGGGAGGTGAGGGATTCTGAAATCACGGAGACGTCTACGTCAGGGGCCCGAAGCCCTGCTTGCCTTTTTCGCCTGGTGTTTCATCCCCCTGCTGCCTCGTTGCGTTGTCGTCCGGTTGGCACGCGTGTTAGGCACGGTTGCCTGGGTGTTCTCCCCGTCGCTACAGCGGATCTGCAAGGCGAACCTGCTAGTGGTATTCGGCGACGCCATCACCCCCGCCCGCCGTCGCCAGATCGGGCGCGCCTCCTTCCAGAGCTTTGCGCTGACGATGCTGGATGTCTTCTGGTTCATGCGCTTCACGCACCGCCGGTTGGAACGGTATGTGCGGGTGGATGATTCGTTCCTGCCGGTGTTCGACCGTTCCCCTCTGATCGCCTTTACCGGGCATCTTGGCAATTGGGAGGTCATGAGCATGTTCTCCGGTTTTCGCGGTGCACCGGTTACGGCGGTGGTCAAGCCGCTGAAGAATCCGGTTGCGGATCGTCTGTTGAACCGTCTGCGCCAGACAACCGGATCGCACCCCGTTCCGCGACGGGGCGCGGTGCGTGCACTGCTCAGGAGTCTGAAGGCGGGGCGTACGGTTGCCCTTGTGATTGATCAGAATACGCGTCCGGCGGAAGGCGGTGTGTTTATACCTTTTCTCGGGTTGCCTGCGCCGGTCTCGAATGCGCCTGGCATGCTCTGGCAACGGACGCGGGTTCCGCTGCTGATGGTTGATTGCGTGGCGGATCGTCACGGCGTCTATACGGTAAGGGCAGGCGATATCTTTCCGTTGCCGGGCGAGGAACCGTCGGCAGAGGCGTTGACGGCGCAGGTGGTTCATGAGCTGGAGACGGTGATTCGCGCTCGCCCGGAGCACTGGCTCTGGTCCTACAAGCGCTGGCGTTATTACCGGGAGAATGATCCCGTGGAGCGGTATCCGTTTTATGCAAGACCATACAAAGGGGGCAAGCGATGAAGACAGGCGTGATTGGCGGTAGCGGTTTCTATGAGATGGAGGGGTTGGATGTGGTCGAGACCCTGACGGTGGATACGCCGTTCGGTGCTCCCTCCGACGCGCTGGTGCATGGCGTGCTGGCGGGGCGCGATGTCTATTTCCTGCCCCGGCACGGGCGTGGGCACCGGCTCCTGCCTTCCGAGATCAACCACCGCGCGAACATCTACGCGATGAAGCAGATGGGCGTCGATCATGTCATCTCGATCAGTGCGGTCGGCAGCCTGCGCGAGCATCTGCGACCGCGCGATCTGGTGCTGCCGGACCAGTATTTCGACCGGACGAAGCAATCCGCGGCCCACACGTTCTTCGGCGAGGGCCTGGTGGCGCATGTCGCCTTCGGTGAGCCCGCCTGCCCGGCACTGCGCGCGGTCATCGCCGAGAAGGCGCGTACCGTGATCGAGGGGATACGTCCTCCGAGCGACGTGCGGGTGAACAACGGCGGCACGTATGCCTGCATGGAGGGACCGGCATTCTCGACAAAGGCGGAATCGAACATCAACCGCCAGCTCGGGTGCGACGTGATAGGCATGACCTCGCTGCCGGAAGCGAAGCTCTGCCGCGAGGCCGAGATCTGCTACCAGGCGATGGCGATGGTCACGGATTACGACTGCTGGCATGAAACCGAGGAACATGTGACGTTGGACCTGATCCTCGGGCATCTGTCGGCGAACTCCAGGCTCGCGCTCTCGATCCTGCGTGAACTGATTCCCGCCATTCCCGAGCAGCGCGTGTGCGGCTGCCGGTCGGCCCTGGCCTGCGCGATCGCGACCGATCGGAAAGTCGTGCCGGCTGCCACGCGCCTGAAGCTGGCACCGCTGGTGGGGAAGTATCTGGGGGCGTGAGGGGAAAACCAGAAAGCAGAAATTTGGAAAGCAGAAAGTGAAATGAATCGAAAGGTGGAACGCGACCTCCGGGCGCGTTAAGGCAAATGAGATAGCTGTCGGAGAAAGAGAGAGTCATTAACATGATGGAGATGCAGGTCAAGCGGCTTTATGCCGATGCGGTGGTGCCGGCGTATGCGCATCCGGGGGATGCCGGGCTGGATTTGTTTGCCTACGAGGCGATCACGCTGGCGCCAGGGGCCAGCGCGGTGGTCAAGACGGGGGTTGCGATTGCCCTGCCGCCCGGGACCGAGGGACAGGTGCGCCCGCGCAGCGGGCTGGCGGCAAAGCACCAGGTCTCGGTGCTGAATACGCCCGGCACGATCGACGAAGGCTACCGCGGGGAAGTCGGGGTGATCCTGGTGAATTTCGGCAAGGCGGCGTTTCCGGTCGAGAAAGGCATGAAGATCGCGCAACTGGTGGTGAAGCCGGTCCTGCGGGTCAAGGTCAGGCCGGTCGATGAACTGGATGCGACCGCGCGAGGCGAGGGTGGTTTCGGTTCCACGGGGATCTGAACACTCTCCGGAGGTGCGGTGCCAGCGGGCGGCGGGCTTGTTTATAATCAGTTGTCCTCGGTCAACCTGAACTCTCCTCCGAGGTCAAGCAGCAGGACGAAGATGGTGCCCAATGCGGTTGATCGGTCATACGCCATCACCCACGGCTGGTCACGGATCGCCCGTAATCGCGACGTGAGACCGGCGTAGTCTCCGGCTTCGATGAGCTTTCTGCAATCCTCCTTCGTTGGCGCGGACGGCCATGGGGTCTCGACATTGGCGGTGATGGCGTCGAGACCTCCGCCGGGGCGGCGGTCATCCTCGGTAAACACCTCGAACATCGATTCGCGCAAACCGGCGGCCGCGGCCGTGATGCCGTAAAGCATACGTGAACGGTACGGATCGGGGCGCAAGGCGAGTTCCTCGCCGAGCAATTCCAGCAGCAGGTGGGTGCGCCGGGTGACGGCGAGCCCGATCAGTATGTCCGCGCGTTTCAGTGGTGGACAGGCATTCCATGCCTCGGCAATCCGGTCGTCCGGCATCGGCTCGCCCAATCGCAGCATGCTCTTGACCAGTACGGCGCGGATGTCGGGGGCGGCGTCATTCCAAATCGTCCACAAGGCGGGCAGCATCCCGCGATTACCCGAGAAGCCAATGGCCGTGATGGCCTCGCTGCGCAGCAGGCTGAATGGCGAGGATGCCTCGTCCAGCAGGGCAGGCAGGGCTTCGTCCAGCGGATAGCCCATCAGCACGCGGATGCAACTGCCGCGGATGCCGACATCCGGGGAACGCAGGTGTTCAAGGATCAGTTCGCGGCTGGCCGGGTTCGGTGACTGCAGCAGGCCTTCCATCGCCAGTTGCCGTCGGATGAAATTATCGTCTTGGTCCAGCCGGTGGGCGCGGATGATGGTGAAGATCGACGACGGCAGCAGGACCCCGAGTTCCGCGAGCAGGCCGCCACTGCGCGAGGAGTGCATCCGGGTGGCGAGCAGGCAGACCATTGCGCAGGTTAGCGCCCATAGCAGGAAGGTCAGGCTGTAGGCATGCAAAATGTACGCAGGGGAGAACGCCGGGATCACGGCCAGGCGGGCGAGGCCGATGGCGGCGACGGCCCCGGCGACCTGGGCCATGTCGTAGATAATCGAATGCTCGACCGACCGTTGCGCCGGCAGGCGTCCGGTGCGCAGTTGCAGGTTCACGGTCGTGACGGCGGTCAGGCAGAATGCCGAGAGACTGTAGAGGATACAGATGAACATGCGGTTGGTTTCGCAGCCGGGCAAAAGGCGAATCAGGGCCCAGGTGAGACTCATGACGAGCAGCGAGGCATGGCTGGCGAAAAGGATGACCCTGGCCTGGATTCGGTGTCCGGTCTGGCGCAGCAGGTTCGACATCGCCATGGAACTGAGAACGCTGACCAGCGTGAAGAAAAAGATCTCGCTGCTGCTGAACCCGGCAACGTTGTGAAGATAGCTGATCAGGTAACCCGCAAAGACCATCATGGCAGACTGGAAGGCCGTGACGAGGGCGACTTCGCGATACGACGGCATCCGCAGGATCTCGCCGGCGGTTCGGGCCAGTCCGCGCATGCTGCCGCCCATGAGATACCCCGTCTGTGGCAGTTTCCCGATCAGGAAGGCGGTGATGAAATTGAAAATCGCTCCAATCGCCAGTAGTGCAAAGAGGTTCCTCTGTTCGGTGCCGGCGGCATTCGAGGTGAGCACGGCGAAGGCGATGCTTTGCGCCAGCAGCACGCCGACTTGTCCGGCGAACAGGGTGCGGGCCATTAGCGAGGCATTCTCGCGGGGGGGCGATAACGCCCTGAAAACCGTGAAATAGCCGGACATACCGAAGGCGCGCGCGGTCATGAACAGGAAGTAGAGCAGCACGAAAATCCAGACGCGGGCAGTGGGGAACAGAACCCACGGCAGGGCGAAATAGCCGATACAGAAGACAGACCGCAGCCACCAGAAGCGCGACCAGATCGCGGTGGTCTCATGCTTGTTCAGCAGGGCTGGCACGAAGGCGGAAGCCAGTGTGGTCAGGAATGGCGCCGCGTACAGCAGCCCCATCTGGGTGTCGTTGGCACCGTACAGCAGGGCGACAAGGTAGATCGTCTGTCCGGTGATGAAGCTGAAGCCCATGGCGTTGGTGAAGCTCAGGGCCACGAGGCGTTGCTGCGCCAGCCGTTGCACACGGCGCGAGAGCGAGAGGATCATGGCTCGCGCTCCTGCCATGGATTGGCGGTGACAAGGCCGTCGAACTGCTGCTCGATGGTGGTGCGGTCGGCTTCCCGGTAGAGTAGTTTCAGGTTCGGGCCGGCGTCCATCGTGAAGTACAGGGCGAGTCCGTCGGCGCGGGCGGACCATACCCGCTGGATGGCTTCCACGGATTCCGGCTGCCAGTAAAGCACGGCCGGCCGGGCGGCCATCATCGTGGCGTGCATCGCCAGTGCATTGGCTTCCGCGGCGGCCCCTAGCGCCTGGAAATCGCGGTCGCGGATGGCCTGGCGGATGGCGGCCAGGTCGGTCGCCACCTGGCGGGGCCAGGCGTCGTAGAGCGCCGAGGTCTCGACCGTGCGGCGCATGGCCTCAGTGGATCCGGTCGTCTTGCGGCTGCTATTCAGGATCAGGAGCCCGATCCGCAGGTCCGTCCATTGTTCCGGCAGAGGTTCGGCGAAGCTGTCCATGCCGTCGGTGCCGCTACCTGCATGCCAATGGACAAACCCCTGCCAGAGCGAGCGGCTGGCGCTGCCGCTCCCGAGGCGCGCCAGGATCGAGAGCGAGCGCTCGGGAAGCTTCCAGCCGTGCATGGCGTCAAGAGCCTTGACGATCGCGGCGAACCCGGAGGCGGAGGAAGCGAAGCCGGCGGCGGTAGGGATCGTGTTGACGGTCTCGATGTGGAAGCGTCGTCCGGGGGGCTGGCGGAAGAGGTTGAGGAAGCGGGTCAGCCGGGAGACAAAAGGGTGATCCGGGGGGAGTGTGGTGCCGTTAAGCTGCACGAGGTCGGCGGGGCCGTCGTGGATCCTCATCGTGCAGTGCGAGCCGAGGCTGCCGAGCGAGAGCGACAGGCTGTCGGTGACGGGCAGGTTAAGCTCGCTATCGCGCTTGCCCCAGTACTTGCATAGGGCGATATTGGCAGGAGCGAAGACAGCCGCTTCGCTTTGCCGTGATTCCGGGCAGTCAGCCAGGAGCCGGTTGACAATATCGGATTTGTTGCACATGCGCTGATCAGGTCGCCGTGTTGCGCGGGAGTACGCCGTTCTCGCAAATGTAGTCGAGAACGGGTTCCGGCAGGGGGCCGTGCCCGGGCCAGGGGATGACGTAGCGGCCGCCCCATTCCTCGTCGACATGGAACTCGACCGGGTGGGAGGGAAGCGGCATGAACGGAGGTAGTTCCCCGCCGTGGTGTTTCATCCAGTGCTCGACAGCCGGCGGATAATCGCCCTCGCCGGTGTACTGGACGTAGCGACCGGCCCCCACGAAATACAACCGTTCCCCCTTGTGTTCGTCCTCGAAGACGAATGGCGGCTCGTTCTCGATATCGTCGGTCTCTTCGGTCTTCTCTCGATTCTTTTTGTCGGCCATTTTGATAAACCCTTGTTCATGTGGATTGGTTGTGCTTTCAATGATTGACTGTGACATTGTAAAAAGAATCCTTGAAATGAGCAACGGAAAAGATTGAATCGGAAAAGGAGACGTGGCAGACTCGCCCGGCGTGTTCGGTAGGTCGGGTAAGAATGCGCTTGTAGCCGGGGTCGGTGACCCCGGCAGCGAATGAATTAGCAAACGAGAGGCTTCGCCATGCACCTACCGATGACGTACCGGGGTCACCGACCCCGGCTACAAGTACCTCCCGGTGGCAACCGGATGGTGGGCCTCGGATGGTGGGCGTTGAAGTCATAGCCAAGGAGAAACATGAAGATATACATGAACGGGGAAATGGTGCCGGAGGCGGAGGCGAAGATATCCGTGTTTGATCACGGGCTGCTTTACGGGGACGGGGTATTCGAGGGGATCCGCAGCTACAGCGGACGGATTTTCGAGCTGGAGGCGCATATCGACCGGCTTTACGACTCGGCCAAGGCGATTGCGCTGGAGATCCCGATGACACGCGCGGCGATGATGGAAGCGGTGGCACTGACCTGCCGGGAGAACAACACGACCGATGGCTATGTCCGTCTGGTGGTCACGCGCGGCGTGGGTACGCTCGGGCTGAACCCGTACCTGTGCAAGACTCCGCAAGTGATCATCATCGCGGCGGATATCCAGCTCTACCCGAAGGAACTCTATCAGAAAGGTCTCGCGATCGTCACGGTCGGGACGATCCGCAACCTGTCGGAGGCAGTCAACCCCCGGATCAAGAGCCTGAACTACCTCAACAACATCCTGGCCAAGATCGAGGCGATCAATGCCGGCTGCATGGAGGCGGTGATGCTCAATGCCCAGGGTGCGGTCGCCGAGGCGACGGGAGACAACATCTTCGCGTTGCGCGGCAATGTCCTGAGAACCCCGCCGGTGAACGAGGGTATCCTGGAGGGGATCACGCGCGATGCCGTGATGAAGCTGGCGGCGTCGGCGGGCTATACCGTGCGGGAGGAGCGCCTGAGCCGCTACGACCTATACACGGCGGACGAGGTGTTCCTGACCGGTACCGCTGCCGAGGTGATCGGGGTGGTGAACATCGACCGCCGCCAGATCGGCGAAGGCGTGC
>JAIFLS010000159.1 GCA_020048935.1 bacterium
CGGTTGAGCTGGAAGAGCGACTGCGCCAAACCGAAGCGCGCATCCGGCACTTTCTCGTGTGTGGCATGGTTTTTCAGGAACGTCTCGTAGGAGCCGACCGCGACGTCGTACTTGCCGTTGTTGTAAAGCCAGGCCGCGAAATTGTAGTCGTCCACGGCCGTATCCGCACCTGCCGCCGGGACACGCACAAGCGCGCCGCAAAGCATCAGGGCAGCCAGCACCGGCAGGGTTCGAACTTTCAACAGTTTTTTCATATCAGAATCCTTCTTTTTACAGGGAGCGCACCCGCCCGCGTCAACACTCAAGCGTAACGCATCGGCAACACCCTGGCAAGATAGGGTATCCCCGTCCGTGCGTCAATCTACGATTCAGGCGAACAGGTGGCAAACGTCATGGGGTCCATGATGTTCAAAAGGCTGCGTGGATCAGGGAGCGAGTACAAGCAGGCCTGGTACGGAAGCGAAATGGGCGTCATAGGAAACAAGCCGCGCACCGCACTCCATGGCGGCCGCGGCGATCCAAATGTCATTGGTAGGGATCGGGGTTCCGGCCCGCGATAATTGACTGACCAGTGATCCATATCGCTCTGCGACTCCATCGTCTACGACAGCGCGGTCGACGCCAGGCTGACTCAGGAACATAGCCAACTGTTCACAATTTGCCTGACGACGGCTTCCAAGCTCGAATCCGGCATATAATTCCCCCAGTACAGTGACGGGCACGAGGATCTCATCGACCGACTCAAGCAGGTCTTTCAGCGGGACATGCCCCAGCATCAAGCGACTATACGCATTCGTGTCGAGACATACCTTCATGGAGCCCACACCTCCGCATCGATCTTCTCGAACATGGCAGTATGGCGCTCGAACTCCCTATACTCGGATTCCTGCCATCCCCCCGAGAGCGGTGACAAATCGCGCTTTTTCCCCTCTGATGTTTTGACACCCAACGCCTCCTCAAGCAACTCAATCGTCGTCCGGTTAATGCTGTGTCCGGATCGACGTGATCGGGCACGCAGCTTCTTTTCGACCGCATCCGGTATTCGTCTCAAGGTCATTTGCGCAATCATAGACACCTCCTTTTACTCATAAGTGACATCACTATGCTCTCATATGTGACATCACTTGTCAACGAGCTCGCTTGCAGGATAGTACCGCCGCACAATTTGTCGAGACGCCTCAAGAAGAATTGGAGGTTGTTGTCGCGGAATGACTGTCGGAATGATTGGACTTTTGCCAGGGCATCTCCTAAACTGCCATCCTATCCAAGGAGAAACCATGAGCCGTCATCTTAAACTTGCCTTTGTCACGTTCCTGACCGTCGTGCGCCTGCCGCTGGTGCTGCTGTTCTTTGTCGGCGCCATCGTGCATGCCCATAAGCCAATCGACTGGCTGTTCTGGTGCACGTTCGCCGCGCTGGTGCTCTCCGCGTTAACGGACCTGTTCGACGGCTATTACGCCCGGAAGTTCAAGGTGGTCACCCAGTTCGGCGCGCATGTCGACCCGCTGATGGACAAGTTCTTCTACCTGGCGTCGATGCCGCTGCTGGTCTATGTCATGGCTATCCATGCCAAAGGCGAAACAACCTCCCTGGCCAACGCGACAGCGATGCTCGTGCTGACGCTGGTCTTCCTGGCCCGCGACCAGTGGGTCACGTTCCTGCGCTCGATCGGCGCGATCTACCAGGCCAGCGGCAAGGCCAACTGGTCAGGCAAGCTGCGCACGGCGCTGAACTTCCCGATGATCTGCGTGGTCTACTATCACGAGGAAGCCCCCGACGCCTTGCAGTTCGTCCCCGGCTGGTTCGCCTATGCGTTCGTGCTGCTGACGCTGGTCATCACCGTGCTCTCGCTCTTCATCTACACGCGCAATTACTGGCCGTACCTGCTCAAAGCCGTCAGCGTCGAGGACAGCAAAGGTGAGTGACATCATGTAGCCCAGTCGCGCCGCGACTGAGGCAGCGGGATGCGCGTACTGTTACGCAAATTACCGTAGATATGCCAAACAACCGTTCGCTTGCAACGCGCAAGCCGCGCTCGCGGCGCGAGCGGGCTTACAGATAGGCCGAACCGCTACGCTGTGGCGACAGACAGGGCCTGCGAGAAGTCGGCCTTGATGTCCGCGATGTTCTCCAGACCGACCGCCACGCGGATGAATTCAGGCGTGATCCCGCAGGCGAGCTGATCCTCAGGCGACACCTGCTGGTGCGTCGTGGAGGCCGGGTGTATCACCAGCGTCTTGGCATCGCCGACGTTGGCCAGGTGACTCGCCAGCTTGACCGCGTTGATGAACTTCGCGCCCGCCGCCGCGCCCCCCTTGATGCCGAAGCCGAGCACGGCACCGAAGCCGCCCTGCAAATACTGGGCTGCCACCGCGTGGTACGGGTGATCCTCGAGCCCCGTGTACGACACCCACTCAACACCAGGCTGCGTCTTGAGCCATTGCGCCAGCGCCAGCGTGTTCTCGCAATGGCGGGTGATGCGCAGCGGCAGCGTCTCGATCCCCTGCAGGATCATGAACGAGTTGAACGGGCTCGGGCACATGCCGATGTTGCGCAGGCCATCCACGCGCGCCCGTATGATGTAGGCGATGTTGCCCATGCCCGGCACAGCGCGCAGCGCATCCCAGTAGACCATCCCGTGATAGGCGCCATCCGGCTCGGTGAAGAGCGGGTAACGCCCGTTGCCCCAGTTGAACTTGCCGCTGTCGACAATCACCCCGCCAATGGAGGTGCCGTGGCCGCCGATCCACTTGGTCAGCGAATGGACCACGATATCGACGCCGTGCTCGATCGGACGGCATAGCAGCGGCGCAAAGGTGTTGTCGATGATCGTGGCCACGCCCTGCGCGTGCGCCGCATCCGTGATCGCCCGGATGTCGGGCACGTCGCCCTTCGGATTGCCGATGCTCTCGAAGAACACCGCACGGGTATTGGGACGGATAGCCGCCGTCACCTTCGCCGCCGTGATATCGTCGATGAACGTGACCTCCAGCCCCAGGCGCGGGAACGTGTGCCGGAAGAGGGTATCCGTTCCGCCATAGAGCGACGACGAGGCCACGATGTGATCCCCCGCCTGCGCCAGCGTGTGGATGGACAGGAAGATCGCCGCCATGCCGCTGGACGTGCCCAGCGCCCCCACCCCGCCCTCGAGCGCCGCGATGCGTTTTTCCACCACATCGGTCGTCGGATTCATCAGCCGCGTATAGATGTTGCCGAATTCCTTCAGTCCGAACAGGTTCGCGGCATGTTCGGTGTTCTTGAATACATAGCTGGTGGTCTGGTAGACCGGTACCGCCCGTGATCCCGTCACCGGATCGGGATCCTGGCCGGCATGCAGTGCAAGCGTCTCGCGTTTCTCATTTCCTGTCAGCATGTTCATTCTCCTTATCGTTCGCCTTGCGGCCTGTTTTCCTTCACTCACTTAAATCGAATATGTCAACGGATTCCCCGCCCGCAGCGAGGCAACCTTGTCAGCCAGGTCCGAAAGCAGCGCCTTGGAAAAGACCTGTCGCAGCGACTCGGCCGCCTCGTTCCAGACACCCTGTACCGCACAGCGCGTCACATGGTCGCAGCCTTGTTCCACGCAAGGGGCGATCTGCAGCGGCCCCTCGGTGGCCTCCAGCACATCCAGCACCGAGGTCCGCTGAGGATCACAAGCCACGGTAAAGCCACCGCGGGCACCGCGATGACTCTGCACCAGGCCACCGGCCCTTAAGCGGATCAGGATCTGTTCGACATAATCCGGAGAAATCCCCTCCGCCTCCGCGATATCCTGCTTGCGCGCCGGCCCCTCCTCGTCACGCGAGGCCAGGTAAACCATGATACGGACGGCATAACGCCCCTTTGTCGATAATTTCAGCATTCCAAAGTCCTCCGCGGTTTGCGATAATGGAACCAATTAAATACAACATGATCGTTATTGTCAACATTAAATAACTTCGCGTTTGCATTTCAACAGGAACGGCCTAGAATCCTGGCGTGTCACAACAACCCCGCAGCCAGGAGCAGTCATGAGCAAGACGAAGAGCGACCACATCATTATGGCCATCCACATCACCGACCGCATCAAGCAGGCATCCCTCGTACAGGATGTGCTGACCAGATACGGCGGCAGCATCAAGACGCGAATCGGCCTGCATGAGGCGTCGGAGATCAAGGCGTCGACCAACGGCTTGATCCTGGTTGAGTTTGTCGGCACACCGAAGAAAAGCGAGAAAATGCTCACCGCCTTGAACGAGATCACCGGCGTCGAGGCCAAGAGCATCATCTTCCAGCACTGACAAGCCGCGCTCGCGGCGCGAGCGGGCTACATGTGTAGCCCAGTTGCGCCGCAACTGCGGCCCGGTTGCTTACGCCGCCTTCAATGCCGCCAGCGCCGCCGCGTAATCCGGCTCCTGTGCGATTTCCGGCACCAGTTCGGTGTAGACCACCCGACCGTCACGCCCGACGACGACCACCGCCCGCGCGAACAGTCCGGCCAGGGCACTGTCGGTCAGCCACACGCCGTAATCGGCACCGAAGCTGTGCGAACGGAATGCCGATACGGCCTTGACGTTCTTCAGCCCCTCGGCCGCGCAGAAGCGCGCCTGCGCAAACGGCAGGTCAAGCGACACACACAAGACGACCGCATCGCCGCCAGCCGCCTCCTGATTGAAACGCCGCACTGACGCCGCGCAGACCGGCGTATCGATGCTCGGAAATATATTCAACACCACCGGACGCCCCGCGTAATCCGAAAGCTTGACATTCGACAAATCGCCCCCCGCCAGCACGAAATCCGGTGCTTTGCTTTTGAGCGCGGGAAGCGCTCCCGAGGTCTGTACCGGCGTTCCCTTGAAAGTAACCTGTGCCATAACGCATTCTCCTTTTCATTTCGAGGTGCCAACAGGCACCGTTCACCCAGAACCAACATTATTAATATCGGTATAATCAATTTTTACTTACAGTGCAATCAGATAAATGCCAGCCAAAGGAGCAGCCCACCGGCCTTGAGCCGGTGGTGGCAAACGTTGAGACGGGATCAGCGAGCGATACCCCCAACTTCCTTAACCACCGGGACAAGCCCGGTGGGATCGAGGATTACAGTTGCCAGCCTCGCTGCACCGTCTTAAGATGTGGCAAAAACGCGAATCAAGGAGGCAGGATGTTTGACTATGATCTGATCGTGATCGGGCTTGGGCCCGCCGGCATGGCGGTTTCCATCATGGGCTCGGAAATGGGGTTGAAAATCTGCGCGATCGAGAAACACAAGATCGGCGGCGAGTGCATGAACGTGGGCTGTATCCCGAGCAAATCGCTGCTGCGCATGGCCCAGATCCGACACAACGTGACCCGCGCCAGCGGGATGGCGCTCGGCACGACGGCAGCCCCCGCCGTCGGCAACGTGTTTCCGAAGATCCAGGAATTCATTGACTACATCAACAGCGCCAAGACCCGCAAGATGTTCGACAAGGTGCATCTGGTGCTGGGCGAAGGGGCAGCCAGCTTTATCGACGGGCACACAGTCGCCGTCGGCGAGAAACGCTACAGCGCCAAGTTCATATTCATCTGCACGGGCTCCCGCCCGGCCATCCCGCCGGTTCCGGGCATCGAGACGATCAACCTGCTGACCAACGAGAACGTCTTCTCGCAGCCGGATATCCCCGAAAGCCTGACGATCATCGGAGGCGGGGCGATCGGCTGCGAACTGGCACAGGCATTCGCCCGGCTGGGCACCCGGCAGGTGAACATCGTGCACATGGATCCGAACCTGCTGCCGTTCGGCGATGCCGATACGGGACAGTTCCTGGAAGGCGTCTTCAAGCGCGAGGGCATCGCCGTCTACAACGGGCGACGGCTGACGCGCGTCGCGATGGAGGACAGCAAAATAGCCCTGTTCACAGACAAGGACGAGAAGCTGGTTTCGCAGCGACTGCTGGTCGCCGCCGGGCGCCAGTGGGATCTCGAGAGCCTGAAGCTCGGCAACGCAGGCGTTCAGTACGGGCGCAAGGGCATACAGGTCGACAAGCACCTGCGCACCACCTGCCGTTCGGTCTATGCGCCGGGCGATGGCAATGGCCATGTGCTCCTCTCCCATGCCGCGATGCACCAGGGCATGCTGGCGCTGATGAACTGCATGATGCCGGGGCCGTTCGGATTCAACTTCCGCCGCTACGTGGTGCCATGGACCGTTTTTACTGATCCCCCGGTTTCCGTCGTCGGTGCATCCGAGTTCGACCTGAAGAAGCAAGGCAGACGCTACGAGACCGTGGTGAGCAATTACGGCGACTATGGCGCGGCCATCGCCGAAGGTATCGGCGAGGGCTGGGTCAAGGCGTTCATCCATCCGGTGACCGGGCGCATTTACGGGGCGCGGATCGTCGGCGAGGGATCCGGCGAGATGATCGGGGAATGGGCGCTGGCGATCCAGAAGAAGATCCGGATCTGGGACATCATGTTCCTGCAGCATTCGTTCCCGACCATGTCTTTCCTGACCAAGCGGGTGGCGGAGACCTGGATGATGAACCGGATGCCACGGCTTCAGGGCCTCTGCCGGCTGTTCTTCGGCAGCGTCATGCAGCAAGGCAAATAGACAGACCTTTTTCGTTGCTGATGGCGGCGCTTTCGGCTAAGGTTCACCATAGATGAACCCCCATGATCAATACATGCAGAGCGCGATACGCGAGGCCGGGATCGCCCAGTCCGAAGGCGAAGTGCCGACCGGATGCGTGATCGTGCATCACGGCACGGACGAAACGGAACGCCCGCGCGTGATCGCCCGCGCCCACAACCAGGTCGAGCGACTGAAGGATCCCACGGCCCACGCCGAAATGATCGCCATCACCCAGGCTGCCGCCACCCTGGGCGACTGGCGCCTGACCAACACCACGCTCTACGTCACCAAGGAGCCCTGCGCCATGTGCGCCGGTGCCATCGTGCTGGCCCGCATCCCGCGACTGGTATTCGGCGTGGCCGATCCGAAGCGCGGCGGGGCTGTCTCCGTTTTCAACATCGTGCAGCATCCGGACCTGATCCATCGCTGCGAAGTCATCGCCGGCATCCAGGAAGAACCGTGCCGGCTGATCCTCCAGGAATTCTTCCGTCAACGTCGCCAGGAAAATAATCAACCATGAAAAGCCAGAAATCAACCGTCTTTATCAATCTGACCGGCAAGCAGAAACCCCAGGCTGGCACGCCGTCCCCCGCCATGCCAGCCGCGGCGGTCGACACGCCGCTGCCGCCGGTCGACACGCCCCAGCCGATGACCATGCAATCGCTCTGCCGCAACTACAGTGCCATCATCAACGCCAAGGGGATCTACTACCCCGTCGCCTACCAGTTCCCGCGCCTGCTCGGGTGCGGCCAGCAGGGACACGTCTTCCTTGCCCTGCGACAAGGGGCGCGCGGCTGTATCACCGAGAACGCCGTCAAGCTCTACAACCCCGCCCTCTACGGCTCACCGCAGGAGTACTGGACCGATATGGGGCGCATCGCCGCCCAGATATCGCGCATGCAGCGCATCCAGAGCCCCAACATGGTTTCGCGGCATTCCTACGAGGAGACCTACGGCATCGGCTATGTCGAGATGGAGGCGATCGATGGCGTGGACCTCGCGCGCCTGATGAACCGCAACCTGCTGAACCTGGCCATGACCCGCAGCACACCCGATGAATGGGCGAAGTTCAGTCATACGGTCTTCCGCCTCGAGAACAACCGCATGCGCCTCCAGCCCGGCTTTGTCGTCTACCTCCTGCGCGGCATCCTGCGCGGACTCGAGCGGCTCCACGCCATGGGTTTCCTGCATTTCGACCTCAAGCCAGGCAATGTCATGCTCGACCGACTCGGCTCAGTCAAGGTCATCGACTTCGGCCGCGCCATCATGATCAACGAGAATGTCTCGTTTCTTTTCGGCTCGCCGCTCTACATGGCCCCCGAAACCCACCGCCGCGAGGGAGGTTCACCGCAATCCGACCTGTACAGCGTCGGACTTATCGCACTGGAGCTGCTCGTGGGCGAACCGATTGTGGCGGATCGCACTCTCAACGAAGAGGGACTGCTGGCCGTCAAGATGCAACTGGTCAACCGACTGAAGAACATTCTGCCTTCGTACGTGCTGGAAAATACCGACCTGGTCGAGATCCTGCGCAAGCTGCTGGCACCAGCGGTGGCCAACCGCTACACGAGCGCCCGAGAAGCCGAGATCGGCGAAAGCGGCCTGGCCGTCATCGACAAACAACTGATCTATGCCGGACTCGATACCGAGTATGCACGCGATCTCTCGGATTACCTCGCGAAACTGATCGACCCGCAGACCCAGCGCATCGAGGCTCCGCAGTAGCCGTATTCAAGGCGCCCACCGGCCTTGCGCCGGTGGTGGCAAACGTTCAGAAAAGTCACCAGAGCCAAACACCATTCAACAGTCTTCACCACTGAGACAAGCCCGGTGGGATCGCGACGCACCCCTCTGTTATCAAGCTGTTGATAAATATTCATTAACAACTTGATAACAACCCTGATCATGAATCTATAAACATTTAATAAAAAACAACTTAATATATCAAACAGCCTGTTGATAACTTTATATTGTAGACTGATAGCGTTTCGATTAATACTTAACACCGTTCGATTGCCCCTGCCACAACGTTACCCGGATATATCGCCATGCCCGACCATTTGGAAAT
>JAIFLS010000202.1 GCA_020048935.1 bacterium
CCCGTCCGCGAGTTCTCGATGCGCGATTACCTTGGCAACCTGCCCGTGGCCTTCGAGCTGCTGGTCAACGCCAAGCGTCCTATCGACTATTTCACCCGCTATCCCTTGCTCTGGGACGGGGAACTGCCCGCCATGGGCCCGCTGGTATTGTCGGTTTCCGAAGGTGGCGTGATCATGGCCGGCCGACATGCGAGCGAGCCCGAGCGCGAGCGCATGGCCGCCGCCCGCGGGCCGGTGGTGCTTTCAGCCGATGCCGCCGTGCTCGGCCGCAACGGCCTGCGGCTCGTCGTCGAGCGCAACAGCCAGTGGGAATTCGGCCACAGCGGCGCGCAGTGGCTCGAGATCCTGATGTTTTAATCCGCCAGAAGTGTTGGGAAGAGACGCACGGACAGGATGAACCCACCCCGCCCTCCGGGCACCCCTCCGAGGAGGGGAACTATGTTGCGCTTTGAGCAACACGAAAAGGTCCCCTCCATGGAGGGGCGCCCGAAGGGCGGGGTGGGTCACCGAGCAAAGGCATATTGCCCGTGTGGTTTTCGCTGGTTATCGGCCTGGCTTTGGCGTAACATGCGGCTTTTGTGAAACAGGAACCGCAGGGGGTTTTTCAACGATGCAATGGATACTGAAAACGATTCTTGGCACCAAGAATCAGCGCGATATCAAGAAGCTCAAGCCGCTGGTCGACCGGATCAACGCGCTGGAGCTCGAATACCAGGCACTGGGCGAGGACCAGCTCAAGGCCAAGACCGCGCAGTTCAAGGCGCGCGTCAAGGCGGGCGAGACCCTCGACGACATCCTGTGCGAGGCCTTCGCCACGGTCAAGAATGCCTGCCGCCGGCTGGTCGGCACCACCGTCAACGTCTGCGGGCATGACCTGGCCTGGGACATGGTCCCGTTCGATGTGCAGTTGATCGGCGGCATCGTGCTGCACCAGGGCAAGATCGCCGAGATGCAGACCGGCGAAGGCAAAACCCTCGTGGCCACCATGCCGCTCTACCTCAACGCCCTCGGCGGCCACAGCGTGCACCTGGTGACGACCAACGACTACCTGGCGAGGCGCGATGCCACCTGGATGGGGCATGTCTACACGTACCTGGGACTGACCGTCGGCTGCATCCAGAACCAGATGCCGCCATCCCGCCGGCGCGAGGAGTACGCCAAGGATATCGTCTACGGCATGAACAGCGAATTCGGGTTCGACTACCTGCGCGACAACGGCATGGCCTTCCGCCCCGAGGAACGCGTGCAGAACGGCTACCATTTCGCCATCATCGACGAGGTCGACAACATCCTGATCGACGAGGCCCGCACCCCGCTGATCATCTCCGGCCCCGCGCCGACCTCCTCGCACCAGTATTTCGAGCTCAAGCCGAAGGTCGAGCGGCTGGTCCGCCTGCAGCAGGAGCTTTGCAACCGCTTCACCTCCGATGCCCGCAAGGCGCTGGACGACGGCGACACCGAGACGGCCCAGCTCCTGATGTACAAGATCGGCCAGGGCATTCCCAAGCACAAGCAGTTCATGCACCTGATGGAGGAGCCGGCGACCCGCAAGCTGCGCGAGCAGATCGAGAACGCCATGCTGACCGACATGCGCAAGGAAGAGGCGCGGGCGCTGCGCGAGGAGCTTTACTTCACCATCGATGAGCGCGGCCACGACGCCAGCCTGACTGAAAAAGGCTGCGCCGCCCTCAATCCGGAGGACCCGGACATGTACGTCCTGCCCGACATGGTTTCCGCCATGGCCGAGCTGGACGGCCATACCGAGATGAGCGAGGAGGAGAAAGCCCGCCGGCGCCAGGAACTGCAGGCCGTGTTCGGCGACCGCAGCGAGCGCATCCACAACGTCGACCAGCTCCTGCGGGCCTACTGCAGCTACGAGAAGGACACCGCCTACGTCGTGCAGGACAACCAGGTGATGATCGTCGACGAGTACACCGGGCGCCTGATGCCGGGACGCCGCTGGAGCGACGGCCTGCACCAGGCGATCGAGGCCAAGGAGGGCGTCAAGATCGAGCGCGAGACGCAGACGCTGGCCACCATCACGATCCAGAACTATTTCCGCATGTACGTCAAGCTGGCCGGCATGACCGGTACCGCGGAGACCGAGGCCGACGAGTTCCACCAGATCTACAAGCTCGACGTGGTCGTCATCCCGACCAACCGGCCCATCCGCCGGATGGACGGCAACGATGTGATCTACAAGACACAGCGCGAGAAGTACAAGGCGATGATCGACGACATCCGCCAGCGGCACGAGAAGGGGCAGCCGATCCTGGTCGGTACCGTCTCGGTGGACACCTCGGAGCTGATCAGCCGTATGCTGCGCCGCGAGAACATCCCGCACAGCGTGCTCAACGCCAAGAACCATGAGCGCGAGGCCGAGATCGTCATGCGCGCCGGCCAGGCCGGCGCGGTCATGATCGCCACCAACATGGCCGGCCGCGGCACCGATATCAAGCTCGGGGCCGGCGTCGTCGGCGTGCCCCGCGAGGTCATCCTGTCGAAGCTCGGGCCGGACGACCCGTACGAGGGCACGACCCTGCGGAAGTACCTCCAGGAACATCCCTGCGGGCTGCACGTGATCGGTTCCGAGCGGCACGAGGCCCGCCGTATCGACCGCCAGTTGCGCGGCCGCTGCGCCCGCCAGGGCGACCCCGGCTCGTCGCGCTTCTACATCTCGCTGGAGGACGACCTGATGCGCCTCTTCGGGTCCGAACGCATCGCCGGCATCATGAGCCGCCTCGGGCTCGAGGAAGGCCAGGAGCTGGAGCACCGCTGGCTGAACCGTTCGATCGAGACTGCCCAGCGCCGCGTGGAACAGCAGAACTTCTCGATCCGCAAGCGCACGCTCGAATACGACGACGTGATGAACAAGCAGCGCGAGATCGTGTACGGGTTCCGCGGCGAGGCCGTCTGCGCGGATAACGTGCGCGAGATCATCTATGACCTGATCGGAGACGTGATCGGCACCACGACCGAGGTCATGCTGGGCAACCAGGATGAAGCCGCTATCCAGGCCTACGTGGAATGGGTACAGACCACGTTCCCGATCCCGCTGCGCCTCGACACGGTGAAGAAGCACGGCAATGACCGCGAGGCGATCGCCGCCGAGGTCTACCGGCTCGTCGAGAGCGCCTATCAACTGAAGCTCTCGATGGAGAACCCGCAGACCGTCGCGATGATGGAACGCTACATCGTGCTGCAGGCGATCGACACGCACTGGCAGGAATACCTGCGGGCGATGGATGGCCTGCGCCAGGGCGTCGGCCTGCGGGCCTACGGCCAGCGCGATCCGCTGGTGGAATACAAGCGCGAGGCCTACACGATGTTCGAGCACCTGATGTCGGACATCAAGACCGAGATTGTCAATTCCGTGTTCCGCACGTCCACATCGGTCGAGAACTACGGCGACTTCCTGCAAGCCCTGCCCATGCGGGCAATCCACGAGGAAGCGCCGGCCGCCATCGGCGACGGGGTCGGCAACGTGGAACCCGTGGACAGCGGGCCGCCTCCCGCGAGGCGCAGCAGCATGGCCGATCGCGTATTCGACCAGGCCCTGCAAAGCGGCCCGATGGCACCGTCGAGACCCGTCGGCAATATCGGGCGTAACGACGCCTGCCCATGCGGCAGCGGGAAGAAGTACAAGAAATGCTGCGGAAGCTGATCAACCCGGTCGTACTGGCGAAAGCGGGCGCGGCGGCCTTCAGCGGCTGGGTCCTGTCCTGCGCTTTCCCGCTTCCCCCGGCACTCAAGGGGCTGGAGAGCGCCGGCGCGGCCTGGATGGCGCTGATCCCGCTGCTGCTGGTCATCCGCACCTCGCGCCCGAAGGCGGCTTTCGCCTGGGGCTGGGCAAGCGGTTTCCTGTTCTGGCTGTTGACGCTCTCCTGGCTGCTGGCCCTGGGGCAAACCTGGGGAGGCATCGCGCTGCCCGCGCTGGGCTGGGTCGCCCTGTCGGCCTACTGCGCGCTCTACACCGGGATCTTCGCCTTTGTGTTTGCCGCCGTGCCGGGCGCCCGGATGCTGCCGGTTCTGGCGGCACCGGTCCTGTGGGCGGGCACGGAATGGCTGCGGGCGACGCTGTTCAGCGGTTTCCCCTGGAATCCGCTTGGCGTCAGCCAGTACGGCAACATCGCCGCCATCCAGGTGGCGGGAATTGGCGGGGTGTACGCGGTTTCCGCCCTGATTGTGATGCTCAACGCCGCGTTGGCCATGACCATCCTGCGTATCTATAGCGAGATCCGCAGCCGCACCGCGCGGCGGCGGCGCGTGCATGGCGAGCTGATGGTCGGCCTGGCCGCGGTCGCCATCTTCTGGTCCTGGGGCGTGCGTACCGTGAAACAGACACCGCCTTACGCCGGACCGTCACTGCGGATCGCGGCCATCCAGCCCGCCATCCCGCAACTACAGAAGTGGAGCGCCTCTTTCGAGACCGATATCGCCAAAGCCCTGGGCGAAAAGACCGAGCTGGCCCTGATGAGCCATCCCGACCTGGTTGTCTGGCCCGAGACCGCGACGCCAGGCATGCTGCGGATCGACCCGCTATCGCAGCGGCTGGTGGAGTCGGTCTCCACCCAATGTAACGCCTACCTGCTGGCCGGCTCGATGGACTACCGCCAATTGCCTGGACAGGATCCGGAATACCTGAATGCCTCATTCCTGGTATCCACCAACGGACAGATCGAGGCGGTCTACAACAAGCGTCACCTGGTGCTGTTCGGCGAGTATCTCCCATTCGAGAATCAGTTGCCCTTCATGAAACGCTGGTCGCCGCTCGGCTTCAGTTGCATCAGCGGCGAACCGACACAGCCGCTGATGGAGCTGGCCGTGCCGGGAACGGACGGACGCGAGCCGGTCCGGCTATCGATCCTGATCTGCTTCGAGGACGCCTTCGCCTACCTGGCCCGGCGGGATGTAAAACGCGGGGCACGCCTGCTGGTCAACCAGACGAACGATGCCTGGTTCGACGGTTCGGCCGCCTCCCGCCAGCACATGGCCAATGCCGTGTTGCGGGCCGTGGAGAACCGGGTGCCGATGGTGCGGGCCGCCAATACGGGCGTCACCTGCTTGATCGACCGTTTCGGAAAGGTCACCAAAAGCCTGCCGAGCCAGGCAGGCGCAACACAGGCGGACGGGTTCTCGATCGATAATGTGAGAACATCAGCTCCCGATATGCCGCTCACTCCCTACACTCGCGCCGGAGACTGGCTGTTCGGCATCCCCTGTGCATTGGCAACCGCGCTGGGCGCTCTGTTCATGCTGCTGCGGAACCGAATGGCCGGGTTCCTCGGAACCGGACGCCGAAGCGCACCAGAAGCAGGCTCACTTTAGAATCGTCATTGAAGATCGGATAAGACATCGTCTGCCGTGAAGGGCTGGCTATCGGGGCCGCAGGAGCGCAGGTCGGGGCCTTCCGGTTTCAGCGCGTAGTGATAGGGCGTGCGCCATGGATCGGGCTTGACAACATTGACGTAATGCCCGTTCCAGCCGGTAACCCCGGGATCAATGACCAGCGCCTTGAGCCCTTCCGCATCCGTCGGGTAGCGTCCGGTCGCCTCACGGAAACGATCAAGCGCGGTCCGCAGGGCATAGAGTTCCCGGCTGGTCCTTTCCTCGCGGCTGAAACGCCGGGCTTCTCCCGCTGCCGGGGTCATCCGGTTCGCGCGCCCGACCAGCAACCCGCCAAGCAGCAGCAGGAACAGAACGATCCCGCCAAGCACGGACGGTCGGCGGCCAAGCCGCAGATCCTCGGGAGCGAACCCTTCGCGCCGCTGACGGGCAGAATCGCGGGCGATCTTTTCGCGCATCCGCTGGCGCTCGCGATACGTGGTCTTGCGCAGCTTCGGCGGCACGACGAAGGCCTTTTCGCAGCCCGGACAGTGCGTCGGGGCCGGATCCTGATCAAATATCTTGCAACAGTATGGACAGCGCAGCCGTGGCATGACGAGACTTCAGGGATTCAGGTTCTCGAGTTCCATGGTACCGAGGTTCACGCGCCGGTAATAGCAGTTGCGCGGCTCGCCCTTCTGGTTCTTCGTGTGGCAGATGTTGCCGCGCTTCGGACGCACCTCGTAGACCAGCGAGTTCTGCTCGCAGTTCACGCGGATCTCGATCAGCTCGAAGGTCTCGCCGGAGGTGGCCCCTTTCTCCCAGAGTTCGTTGCGCGAGGTGCTCCAAAGCACCAGGGTGCGTTTCGCGATGGAGGTCTTCAGCGCGTATTCGTTCGTGTATGCCACCAGGATGATCTCGCGGGTATCGGCGTGCTGGACGGCCACGGGTATGACGTCCGGCGAACTGGCGGCGATCTTGGCGATCTTCGAGAAATCAAGCTGTAGCGCGGTCCCCTCTTCAAGTGCCTTGCTCATTGGCGAACTCCTTATTCCGGTTAACAATGTCGAATGAGGCAGGGTAATGAAGCCACGCCGCTAACGCAAGTTCAGAGTTCTTTCCGTTTTTGACTGACACGCGGTGCCGGGGCGATTACTATCCGCACCATGATTATCAAATCACGGACAATATTGCTGTTTCTGCTGGCCGCTGTGGCCGGATGCGCGTCGATCAACGAGGTGCGCTTCACCGTCGATCCGTCGTCGCTCGATTACGCGCAGTTCCGTATCGTCCGCCCGTCTCCGGTCGACGGCAAGTCCGAGACGATCCGCATCGACCTCTCCGGCAGCGGATTCCTGGAGATGACCACCGGACGCAGCGAGCGGGTGACCGAAAGCTTCTGGCAGCAGTCCGAGGACCCGGTCTGGCAGGATCTGCACCGGACGCATGTCATGCTTTCAGCAGCCGAGACGGCGGTTCTCTACCAGAAGCTGGTGGATCTGGGGATATTTGACCGTAAGCAGCCCAAGGAGGCGAAGCCGCCGCCGCACGACCTGGCCGTACTGGTCGCCATCGGCTTCAGGAAACAGCTCGTGCTCACCAGCCGCCCGGAGTATCGCCGCTTGTTCGACGACCTGGAGGCACGCTGCCGCAACCCGTGATTCCCGTGCCCTTGTTTCACTGTTTAATACCAGTTTTTAACTACAGAACACACAGAATACCCGGAAACTATCATACCGTTAAACACCGTATTTGATAGCCACAAAAAGCACAAAATACACAAAACATAATTGCTGCATTTCTTTTGTGTATTATGTGCCTTTTTGTGGCCAACTATATCGCTGTTCATATTGTACGCAATATGTCTCTTTTCCGTGTGTTCCGTGTATTCCGTAGTTCCTATCCCCGAGCATAAGCCTTCGTGTGCTTCGTGTGAATATATTCCCAGAAACATTTCCCCGTCGTTCTCGTCACCCGTTTCCGGTGGCCCGCTACCAATCCATTGTCAGGCTGGCAGAAAGCCGCTGGGGCGAGACCGTCGCCTGCCCGGGGTAGATCTCGAAATCGTCATCCCACAGGTTCTGCACTGCCAGGGTCAGAATCACATTCGGCGATTTCACCGCCCGTGCGTGCAGTGCCAGGCTGGCATCGTAACCGGTATCCGAGCTTTGCCGCAGCGGATTGTCATCCTGGTGGCGGATATTCTGCTGCAACTCCACGGCCAGCCGCGTTCCCAGCGGCTGGTAGCCGGAGAACTGTAGCCGGTGTTCCGGATAGTCGAGCGCATAGCGGCTGGCGTAGAAGTCGGTATCCTCCGATTTGACCAGCCCCGTGTAGTGCGCGGCCAGCCGGCGGCCGTTTTCCACCTGCCAGCGCAACCCGGCCTCGACTCCGGCGCTATCCACCGAGCCGATGTTCGAGGCTTCCCAGCGCGTAGAGTCCGCTGTCGGGCGTATCCAATCGACTGTATCACGGGTTGTCTGCTGGAAGAGGCCGAGCGTCCATGCCAGTCGGCGGGCGGCACTGGCCCCGGTCAGCTTCAACTCCACGGTAGAGGCCGTCTGGTTCTTGAGACCGGCATTGCCGAGACTGGCGGGCGATTCGTAGTTCAGCTCGGTGTAGGAAGGTTGCCGCACGCTCTCGCTGTAGGCCAGCTTGAGTGCCATCCGGTCGGAGACGTGATACCCCACTGCCGCCTGCGGGAGGAACTCGTTGGGTTCCTCCTCGAAAATCTCGAACCGGGATCCGGCTTGCACCTGCCACTTGCCGAACATCATGCCGGGAACGGCCACGAGCCCCATCTGCGCGCGCTGGTGGTCACCCAGCGAATTGCTGCGGATGCTCTGCTCGCTGCCCGTGATGCGCCAGTCCAGCGAGCCACCCTCGCCGGCCAGCAGCAGCCCGTCGACCGATGCCCCGTAGGTTTCCAGCTTGTGGCTGTTGTTGAAGACCCCGGGCAACGTCCAGAAGAGCGTGTAATCATCGGTCTGCTCGCGATACAGGGCCGTGGCGCGGATGCGGTTGCCTTCACGGTCCGTGCGGCTCCAGCCGGTAAACAGGAGCGTGTCCTCGGTTTCCTCGTCGGCTTCCCATTGCGGGGTCACCCCGTAGTAGCCGCGCGCGCCGAATTCCTTCTCCTGCCGGGCCAGCAGCAGGTCCCACTGCCCGCCGTGGCGATCCAGCCATTGCGCCTGGCCACCGGCGCGCCGGGCGCGCAGATCGTTGTCGGCATAGTCTACCGCGTTTTCCTCGGTGTAGCCTGCGAATGCCCCGACACCGGCCGCCGCGCCACT
>JAIFLS010000163.1 GCA_020048935.1 bacterium
TACACGGCGGACGAGGTGTTCCTGACCGGTACCGCTGCCGAGGTGATCGGGGTGGTGAACATCGACCGCCGCCAGATCGGCGAAGGCGTGCCGGGACCGGTCACGCGTAAGCTGGAGGCAATGTATCGCCAGTACGCCAACGCGAACGGGTATCCGATCGGCGCCTAGCAGATAGTGGCGGGAGCATCTTGCTCCCGCGTTTGGCTGACGAGAACGGCGACGAGAACGGTGAACGATTCGAATCCCTACTCGTAATCCGTTCACGTCGCCGTTCTCGTTCACCAAAAGGTGGAGCGTGACCTCCGGGCACGCTTAGCCCGTGGAAGTGAGCATAGGCAGACCATGGAATCTCTTTCAGGCAAACCATGGGCAACAAATGCATAAACCCACGGAAAAACGCACCCGGAGGTCGCGTTCCACCCACAGGCAACCAATCTGCTATTGCCCACCCCGCTGCACACGGGAGCTGGAAGCTCCCGCCACGCTATCGTTTGACGCGGGCGTTGCCCTTCCAGATGCTCCAGACCTGGTCCTCGTCGGCTGGCTGGGCGTAGTCGGTCAGCAGCGTGGTCGCCAGGGCACCGGAGGCCCATCCGAACTGTAGCCATTTCTCCGGTGACCAGCCGCGCAGGATGCCGTAGAGCATTCCGCCGACAAAGCCATCGCCGCCGCCGATGCGGTCCAGCACGCCGATCTCGCGCGGTTCGGCCACGTGCCAGTTCTCGCCCTCGAGCATCAGCGCCCCCCACTGGTGGCAGTTGGCACTGACGACCTCGCGCAGGGTCGTGGCAAAGACCGAGGCGTTGGAATACGAGTCGCGCACGGTGCGGATCATCGACTTGAAGGAATCCATCTTGGCGGCCAGATCCTTGCCGCCAGCCTCCGGGCCTTCGAGACCCAGGCAGAGCTGGAAGTCCTCCTCGTTGCCGACCAGGATGTCGGAAAGCGAGGCGATCTCGGCAAAGGCGCTGGCCAGTTCCTTCTCGCGGCCCTTCCAGAACGAGGCGCGGTAGTTGAGATCGAACGAGATGCGTGTGCCGTGCTGGCGGGCCTTGCGGGCCAGTGCCAGGCAGAACTGGCTGGTTTCGGACGAGAGCGCCGCGATCAGTCCCGACAGGTGGACGATCTGCACGCCTTCCGTGCCGAAGATGCGCTCGAGATCGAAATCCTTCACATTGAGCGTGCGACCCACTTCACCGGCGCGGTCGTTGTGGACGCGCGGACCGCGGGACCCGCAGCCGCTGTCGGCCAGGTTGAACTGATGGCGGTAGCCCCAGGGGTCGCCCTGGTCGCGCTCCGGGCCCTCGTAGGAGATGTGGCGCGACGCGAGGTTGTCCTTGATCATCGTGGCGATCGGGCTGTCCTTGACAAACGCGGTCAGCACCTTGACCGGCAGTCCCAGGTAGGAGGCGACGGAAACGACGTTTGACTCCGCGCTGGTGACCTGGATGTTGAGCTGTGTGGCGCAGTGCATCGGCTGGCCGTTGACAGGCGTCAGGCGCACGCCCATGCTGGTGGGGGTCAATAAGGCGGTCTTGCAATGCTCGCGCAGGGTGAGGCTCATAATCGTTGTCTCCGGTTGAGGGGTGATTACACAAACACAAAATAATGTTGCGGAACATCATGCCTGTTATGTAAGCAGTGATCAAGAAAAACCGGACAAAAGGATTTGTAAATTTACGGCCACTGGTGCAGGATATCGACAATGGTTTCGTGATGGATGATTTTTTGATGGAAAAGGGCGTGGGGGTGAGGATATGAAGATCATACAGGGACAGTTGGATTCAGGTACGACATCACCGGCGCCGGAAATCGAGTGCTGGTTGCCGGAGCGGGAGGCCAGCGGGGTTGGTGTGGTCGTTTTCCCCGGTGGCGGCTATGGTATGCTGGCCGCTCATGAGGGCGAGGGTTATGCACGCTTTCTTTCTGAAGCCGGTATTGCCGCCTTTGTCGTGAAGTACCGGCTGGGTTCCGCGGGTCATCGGCATCCGGCCATGCTGGAGGACGCCCTTTCGGCGGTGGCGGCGGTGCGGTCGCGTTCGGCGGAGTTCGGCGTCGATCCCGCAAGAATCGGGGTCATGGGGTCCTCGGCTGGCGGGCATCTGACGGCACATGCCCTTGTTGGCTGGCCGCTATACTCGAGTGGCGTGTCGCTGCGCCCTGATTTCGGCATCCTGTGTTATCCTGTAATCCTGTCCGATGGTCCCTATGCCCACAAGGGATCGATGCGCAATCTGGCGGGCGAGAATGCTTCCGCCGATCTGCTTGAGGGGCTTTCCTGCGAGCGGCTTGTTACCGCGCAGACCCCGCCCTGCTTCCTCTGGCATACGGGGGAAGACGCCGCCGTCCCGCTCGAGAACAGCCTCGCCTTCGCCGCGGCCTTGCGGCTGAATAAAGTTCCCTTCGAATTGCACGTCTACAACAAGGGCAGGCACGGGCTCGGGCTGGGGGCACCCTTCGACTGGGGGCGTGACTGTCTGCGGTGGATCAAGGATCTCTGATCATCATGCAGTTCCCGGATATACAGTTGACGCTTCCCGAATGGATCGGCGATTTCTGCGGGCAATGGCAAGGCGGGTTTGATACGGAGTCAAAGCGCGCGGCGTTTGTCGTGGCCCTGTCGCGGGAGAATGTCGCGCGCGGATCCGGCGGACCCTTCGCGGCGGCGGTATTCGATCCGCAGCGCGGTATGCTGGTCGCGCCGGGGGTGAACCTGGTGGTGCCGTCCGCCTGCTCATCAGCACATGCGGAGATCGTAGCGCTTTCGGTCGCGCAGCAGGTCACGGGGGCGCATGACCTCGGGGCGGCGGGGCTGCCGCCGCTGGAACTGGTCAGCAGTACGGAACCCTGTGCGATGTGCATGGGTGCGGTACCGTGGTCGGGCGTGCGGCGGCTGGTCTGCTGCGCGCGCGGCGAGGATGCCGAGGCGATCGGCATGGATGAAGGGGCCAAGCCGGCCAACTGGGAGGCGGCACTGGCCGCGCGTGGCATCACCGTGGTGCGCGACGTCTGCCGTGAGGAAGCCGCCGCCGTCCTGCAGGCTTACGCGGCGCAGGGAGGCCCGATATACAATGGGAGAAAGCTATGACGCGGAGTAATCTTGGTGTGGTGCTGCTGTTGTGCGTGTCGGCGGTGTTGTTCAGCGCTGGCGTGGTCAAGAAGCTGCGGGGCCCTGGCGGGCAGGCGGGGGACCGTCCGGTGATCGCGGTGATCCCGAAGGGGACGGCCTCGATGTGGTGGGAAGTCGTGCGGCAGGGCGCGCAGCGGGCGGCCGGCGAGCGCGGTTATGACATCATCTGGACCGGGCCGGAGCAGGAAACCGATCGCGAGAAACAGATCCAGGCGGTCGAGGATTCGATCGCCAAGCATGTGGCCGGGATCGTGCTGGGGCCGAACGATGCCGGTGCGCTGGTCCGTCCGGTGCAGAAGATCCGCGAGGCCGGTTTGCCCTGCGTGATCATTGATTCCGGTCTGGCTGCGGAGGGGAACGGTTTCTACAACAGCTTCGCGGCGACCGATAACCAGGCGGGCGGCGCCGAGGGGGCGCGGCGCCTGGCGGCGGCGCTCAATGGCCGCGGACGGGTCATGCTGGTGAAGTTCGTGCAGAACTCCGCCTCCACCGATGCGCGCGCCGAGGGTTTCCGCCAGACGCTGGCGAGCGAGTTCCCCGGGATCGAGATCATTGCCGAACAATTCACCATGGGCACCGTCGAGGACGGGCGCCAGAAGACCGAGGATATGCTGCTGCGCAATACCGGGCTCGTCGACGGGCTTTTCGCCGTCAATCATCCCGTCTCCGTCGGTGCCTACAAGGCGTTGCAGGGCCTGGGGCTCGCCGGCAAGGTGAAAATGGTGGGCTTTGATTCCGACCCCGTGCTGCTCGATGGCATCGCGCGCGGGGAGGTGGCTGCTCTGGTGGTGCAGAACCCGTTCGAGATCGGCTACCAGGGGGTACGGCTGATTACCGAGGTGATCGCCGGACGCGACGTGCCGTTGGATTACCCGATCCCGAGCATGATCGTGGATGCGTCGAACCTGGACGAGATGAAGGTTAAATTCCCGGCGGCACTGGGGTTATGAACATGCAGAATCCACCTGATGCGCTCCGCATGGAGCATATTTCCAAGACATTCGGTCCGGTCCGGGCGCTGGATGATGTGAGCTTTGTCGTGCGTCCCGGCACGGTCCATGCCTTGTGCGGCGAGAATGGCGCGGGCAAGTCGACCCTGATGAAAATCCTGGCGGGCGTCTACCAGCCCGATAGCGGCACCATCACGGTCTTCGGCGAGCCGCGGCGCATGGCGACACCGGCGGAGGCGCTGGCGGCCGGGATCTCGATGCTGTACCAGGAACTTGATCTGGCCGAGGACATGGCGGTTTACGAGAACGTCTTCCTCGGTCGCGAGATCCGGTCGCGTATCCCCTTTGCCGTGGATCACGCGGAAATGATCCGGCAGACACGCGCGTTGTGTACCCAGTACGGTTTCGCGATCGACGCCACTGCCACGATCCGCACGCTCACCCCCGGACAGTGCCAGATCGTGGAGCTGCTGAAGGCACTCGTGCGGGATGCCCGCATCATCGTGATGGACGAGCCGACCTCCTCGTTGTCGGAAGGCGAGGCGGCCAACCTGTTCCGGATCGTGCATGACCTGCGGCGGCGGGGGCTGGCGATCATCTATATCTCGCATCGCATGGAGGAGGTCAAGGCCTTGGCCGATGACATTACCGTCCTGCGGGACGGGTGTATCGCGGGTGGCGACGCGGCGGAACGGATGGATGTGGATCGCATCGTCAAGCTCATGGTCGGGCGCGAGATCCGCGAATTCTACCCGCCGCGTTCGGTGACTCCCGGCGAGGTGTTCCTGGAAGCCTGCGGGCTGGCATCGGACGAAGGCATCCGGGATGTGGGCTTCACCGTGCGTCGCGGCGAGGTCGTCGGCATGGCGGGGCTTGTCGGGGCGGGGCGCACGGAAACCGCCCGCGCGCTTTTCGGCGTGCAGCCGCTGACCGCGGGCGAGGTCCGTCTGGACGGACGCGCTGTGCGCATCCGCAAGCCAGCCGACGCCATCCGTAACGGCATGGCGCTGTTGACCGAAGACCGCAAGCGGACGGGACTTTGCACGGGCCTTCCCTGCAGTTGGAACCTGATGCTGCCGAACTACGAGCGGACCGGGATGAAACGGATTCTGAAGTTAAAGCACGAACGGGCATTGTGCCAGGAGTACGGCGCCAAGGTGCATGTCAAATGGCGTGACCCGGACGATTCCGTCAGCTCGCTCTCCGGCGGCAACCAGCAGAAGGTCCTGATCGCCCGCTGGCTGCTGGCCGATGCGCAACTGGTGATCTTCGACGAGCCGACCCGTGGTATCGACGTGGGGGCCAAGAAGGAAGTCTACGCGCTGATCAACGAACTCGCCGCGCGAGGCAAGGCGATCCTGCTGATCTCGTCCGAACTGACGGAACTCTTCGGCGTCTGCGACCGCCTGCTGGTCATGCGCCGCGGGCGACTGGCGGGGACGCTGGACGTGGCGGAAACAACTCCTGAACATGTCATGCACCTGGCTGCAGGGTGAGAAGGTAAAGTCGAAAGTCGAAAGCAGAATTATGATGATCGGACCGATCCGACTGATCAGACAGATCGCTCCGAACAATCACGCTGAGGAAGGATTATGAATAAGTTTGCCAAACAGTTATTGCCGTTTTGTTCGCTGATCTTCATCTTCTCGCTCTGGACCTTCCTGGTCCCGCACGAGTTCCTGACGTTCACCAACCTGACCAATGTGCTCAGCCGCTCCAGCGTCAACATGATCATGGCGGCGGGGATGACCTTTGTCATCATCACCGCCGGGATCGACCTTTCGGTCGGCACCATGATGGGCATGTGCGGCATGGTGGGGGCGCTGGTGATGCTGTTGCTGGGCGGGGCGGGCTGGGGCGAGGTCGCGGCGGGTTCAAACATCGCGCTTCCCGGCTGGGCGGTGCTGGGTGGCATCGTTGCGGGCGTCGGCTGCGGCGCGCTGTGCGGTCTGGCCAACGGCATGCTCATCACGCGGCTGCGGCTGGCCCCGTTCATCGTGACGCTGGGGGCGATGAGCATCTTCCGCGGGGTTTCGCTGCTGGTGAACAATGGCAAGCCCTTCACCGTCTCGGCCTTCACGCTGCTCGATACCGGGCGGGTACTGGGGATTCCCGTGTCCGTGCTGTTGCTGGTCGCGGTGCTGGCCGCTATGGCCTTCGTGCTCAAGTTCACGCCGTTCGGGCGCCACACCTATGCGGTCGGATCGAGTGTGGAGACCGCCTTTCATGCCGGCGTGAATGTCAACCGCCTGCTGGTGACGGTGTATGCCATGACCGGAGCCCTGGTCGGGCTAGCCGCCATGATCACGACCAGCCGGGCGAGTTCGGCGCAGCCGACAGCCGGGCTGTCGCTGGAACTCGATATCATTGCCGCCGTGATTATCGGCGGCTGTTCGCCCAGCGGCGGGCGGGGATCGATGGTCGGCACGATCATCGGGACGCTGCTAATCGGGGTGCTGCGCAACGGGCTGACCCTGTGCGGGATCTCGACCAACTGGCAACTGGTGGCGATCGGCCTGATCATCATCCTGGCCGTGGCCGCCGACCAGATGGCCACCCGGCGGGAACGGTAGCCCGCGCGCGCCGCGAGCGTGGCTTTGCAGAGCATTAGCGGTTCGCGATGGAGGTGCGGTTTGCCCGTTTGAAGGCGTATTCGCGGAGCCCAGTTGCGGCGCAACAGGGCTACATCAGATCAAGCGCGTCGACATCGATTGACAGCGCCGTGGTGGCGGGGAGCGGGATACGCTTGTAGACGGTCTTGATCGCGGCGGTGACGCGGGCGACGGAGCGGCTGCGGATGATGATCTGATAGCGGTAGACATTCTTGATCTTGGCCAGTGGGGCGGGTACCGCCTCCGAGACGCGAGCCCCGCCGGCGGACAGTTCCTTGTCGAGGGCGCGGGCGTATTGGGCCGAGGCCAGCTGCACCTCGCCCTCGTGCCGTCCGCGGAGCGTCAGGCAGATCAGGTGGGCTGCCGGTGGGTAGTCCAGCTCGCGGCGGAACTCGAGTTCCTCGGCGCAGAACCCCTCGTAGTCCAGTCGCCGTGCGGACTGGATGGCTGTATGGTGCGGCGTGTAGGTCTGGATGTAGACATCGCCCGAGACATCCCCGCGACCGGCGCGTCCCGCGACCTGCGCGATCAGTTGGAAGGTGCGTTCACCGGCGCGGAAGTCCGGCACATGCAGGCTGAGGTCGGCGAAGACCACCCCGACGAGTGTTACATTCGGGAAATGCAGGCCCTTGGCGATCATCTGTGTGCCGACCAGGATATCGATCTTGCCATCGCGGAAGGCCCCCAGGATATCCTCGTAGGCCGTCTTGCGGGTGGTGGTGTCGGCATCCAGCCGGGCGATGCGTGCGTGGGGGAAACACTTGTGCATCACCGCCTCCACCCGCTGGGTGCCGAACCCGGCGTAGCGGAAGGCGGGATCGGCGCATTGCGGGCATTTGGCGGGCACCGGCTTGGTGCAGCCGCACATGTGGCAGCGCAGCAGCTCGCCGGTGCGGTGATAGGTATGCGAGACGCTGCACTGGTGGCATTCGGAGACAAAGCCGCACTTCGGGCAGACCAGCGAGGAGGAGAAACCTCGACGGTTGAGGAACAACATCGTTTGCTCGCCCGTGCTCAGGCGTGAGTGGATGGCATCCAGAAGTTCCTTCGAGAAGATGCCGGCATGGCCCTGGCGCTGGGTCTCGATCCGCATGTCCACGATCCGGATCGCCGGCATCTGGCGGTAGTCCGCCCGTTCGGACAGGGTGCAGAGCCGGTATTTGCCGCTCTGGGCGTTGGCCCACGATTCCAGCGCGGGCGTGGCGGAACCGAGCAAGACCACGCATTTGAGCAGGTGCGCCCGCATTACGGCGACATCGCGCGCGTTGTAGCGGGGGGCGTCCGACTGCTTGTAGCTCGGCTCGTGCTCCTCATCCACGATGATCAGGCCCAGGTCGCGGACTGGCGCGAATACGGCCGAGCGTGCCCCGATGACCACGCGGGCCTCGCCGCTGCGGATGCGGTGCCATTCATCGTGCCGCTCCCCGTCGGAGAGGTTGCTGTGCAGCACGGCGATGCGGTCGCCGAAGCGCGCCCGGAACCGCTCGACCGTCTGCGGCGTCAGGGCAATCTCGGGGACCAGCACGATCGCGCCTTTGCCCTGCTCAAGTGCGTGGGCAATGCCCTGGAGGTAGACCTCGGTCTTGCCGCTGCCGGTCACGCCGTGCAGCAGGATCGGGCGGGGAGACTCTGCCGACAACGCCTCGCGGACGGACTCCAGCGCGGTTGCCTGCTCGGGCATCAGGTCGAGCGGCAGCGATGGGATCAGGGTGTGCCTGGCGAACGGGTCGCGGTTGACATTACGCGTCTCGATCTCGATCATCCCATGCTTGGCGAGTGTCTTGAGCGGGGCTTCAGTGGTGCCGGTGATCTGCAGCAGCGCCTCGACCGGCAGTTCCCCGCCGTTCGCGTGCAGGGCGTCGAGGATCTTGCGTTGGGTGGGGGTGGGTCTG
>JAIFLS010000089.1 GCA_020048935.1 bacterium
ACACCGGAAGCGATGCTGACCCGGCTTGAGGAGGCACTGCGATGAAGGCGTTCACCTACCGTTTACAACGCGTCCTCGATGCACGCGAGGCCGCGACAAGCCGCTGCGAGACCCAGTTGGCTCAATCAGAGCGTGAACTGGCGACATTCCGTGGCGAGCAGGAAAACTGCCAGCAGGTTCTTCACCAGTGCACATCGGCACAACTGGAGTCCACTGCAAAAACCGCGATCTCAGCCCGCGAACACCGCTTGCAACTGGCGTGGAAACATCATCTCACGGATCGTCTCGATCACGCGATCCATGCAGTCAGCAGGCAGATCGCAACCGTTTCCAAGCGCCGCGAGGATCTGAAAAAGGCGCTGATCGAGAAAAAGGTTATGGAGAGCCTCTCCAAGCGTGAACGCCAGGTCTGGCTTGATAAAGTCGTCAAGCTTGAACAAAACATCCAGGATGAACAGGCGTGCATTGCCTATTCGAGACGGAAGGACCCCCACGCAATCATCTCTAGAGACGGTCGCGTGACGCATCAGGAGATACACATATGAAAGGCATGTTTATTCTGGTTTGCATGCTCTGCGCCGCCTACGCAACAGGACGCCTGAGCGCTGGCGCTGATCCCTCGAAACCCGCCCCCGAAGTGGAAGAGACCGCAAAGGCGCAATCTGCCGAATCGCGACCAACTCTATTTCCCGAGCAAGGCCAGGCGGTCGACGTTCTGCTGGAGGAAATTCGTGCCCGTCAGGAGGCAATGAACCGGCAAAAAGAGCAACTCGACAAACGTGAGGCCCGTGTCCGCCAGGAGGAAATCCTATTACAGCGGATGCGCGATGAGCTCACGTCGGCCGAAAAAGCGCTGGAGGCCCATTTCAAGGCCTTTGATGAAGCAGAGAAGATAAACACCAAGAAACTGGCTGAATTCTACGCCAAAATGGATGCACAGAATGCCGCCAAACTGCTTACTGAAATGGAAAATGATCAGGCGGCACGAATCCTAGCCAATCTGGCAGACCGCCAAGCGGGGGCCATTATGGACGCAGCCGTAAGCCTGGGGGACAATGGCATCCAGCGTGCTGTAGCATGGAGTGATATGATACGAATGCAGAAAAACGAAAAGACTGGCGCTAAAGAAAACGACAAACAGGCGAAATAGCAATGACTAGCCTAAATATCATTTGTGGTTCAAAGCCGCAGAACACCAACCGCCGCATCGAAAATGAATGCGTGTTGAGTGATGATGATAGTGCTCACGAGTCTTATAACGTGACGCGAACCGAACCATCACGCAACGCGACCAGCGGTGCAGAGCGCAAGCGTGAATTCTCCGCCCATCTCCGTGCGAGCACTCAACCGAACGATCAGGCGGACGTCAATGAACAGGTTCAGCGTGGTTGGCCGGAAGTGCCCGCCGAAACCTTGTGTTTGCAGCCCGAGACTGAACCGCAGCATATCGACTGGGAGGCTGTCGCCTTTTTTGCCTACACGGGACACGCCGCGCATGCCGACGGAACAACGGTGGATCCCGCTGAAAGCCAAATGCCCCCCCTACCTGCGAGTGATGCGGTTCTGGCAGCGAACGGCGACATCCTTGATACGACAATGCAGACCGCCCATCTATCCGATCTTCCCGCCCTAATCCATACGATGCCTGAAGCGCCGGTTGTACATTTCCAAACGACCGATTTGTCGACTCTACCGGAACCGGAGCTACCGACCGCACAGAGTGCACCGGCACCAACGCTATCTGCACCGGAGCTACCGACCGCACAGAGTGCACCGGCACCAACGCTATCTGCACCGGAGCTACCGGCCGCACAGAGTGCACCGGCACCAACGCTATCTGCACTGGAGCTACCGGCCGCACAGAGTGCACCGACTCCCTCGCAGACGGTTCCGGATTCAGCGCCTTTTGCCCCGGCAGACGCGGCCGCTGACGAGATCACAGAGGCACTATTGGAAGATCTGACTGCTAGTATGGATTCGGGCAAGCCTCCTGCCTTACGGCCTTCAATCCCTTCACCAACCGCCAGCCAGACCGAGCCTACACAGGAGTCTATACTACCATCCCCCACCCCCGCCGAAACCAGCAAAGCCCCCGATATCCGACCGACGCTCGTAGCCGCCTTGCCTGACGACACAACCAGCGAACTGAGTGACGATCAACGCGGCAACAGTAATCAATCCCGACAGGGGCGTGATCCACAGGAAACGCTTGCGAGCACACGCGGCTCTGAGCTAACGAACACGTTCAGTACCCATGACTCCACGAGTCAGGCAGAAATCATATCCCGCACAGCGGCACCCTCGGCAGCCGGTACCAATCTACCTGCCCAAACCATGGATATCGGGAGTTTTGTTGAGCACTTCGACCGCCTAGCGCTACGGACCATGCGCTCGGACGACCAGCGCGTCCGGATCGAGCTCGAACCGGCAGCCTTGGGTAAACTTGTCCTCCAGTGCAAGGAGACAGACAGGGGACTTGAAATTGAAATCGCCGTGCAGGGAGATGCCGTGAGGACCCTGCTGATGGCTCGGGAACCGGAGCTGCGCGCCAGCCTAGAGTCACAAGGCGTGCAGGTTGGCCAATTCTCGGTTTCCTGCCAGGATCGGGAGGGGCGCCCACACCAGCAACAACTTGCGGAAGTGCCCAATGCGTTTATCCCGCGGAACAATGTCCGGACAACAGAAACCATATCCGAATCCCAGATACCAGCACGCCGCTTGGAATCTTGGGAACGTAATCGTTGGGTAGCATAAAAGAAGGAGAGTCATAATGAACGCGATCGAAGGAATATCATCACCAAGCTGGGATCTTACACAAGCGGATGCAACGGGAATGGAGCCCGCCCTAACGGATAGCGGCGTTCAGGATGACACCGAGATAGAGAACGCCCTAATGGCAGTCGGCAATCAGGACACGACGCCGGGCGGCAGCCTGGGGAAGAATGAATTCCTGAATCTGCTCGTCACGCAGTTGTCGTCACAGGATCCGCTCAACCCGATGGACAGCTCAGAAAGCATCGCCCAGTTAGCCCAGTTCAGCGCACTTGAACAAATGCAGAATGTCAACGTGCAGCTTGAAGCCCAGCGCAAATCCAGCGGCCTGATTGATGCGATGTTACTGCAGGATCAGAACATCGAGGCGACCTTGCAAAACGGAAGCACCGTCCAGGGAACGGTCGAGAAAATGACCTGGCAAGGCGGCGAGATGGTGATGCAAATCAATGGCGCACTGTACCCGGCATCCAGCTTGATTGGTTTACGCCTTCTGAGTGCCGTAACGCCGGTTGTCGTGCCAGAAATACCGGATGACGATACCCTCAGCACAGAGACCATACAAGAAACCGAGGAGTTGCCCGCGGTAAATACCCCCTGATTCAAGCGGTGATCGATGGCTGATAGCCGTCCTTAGAGACAATAAAAACACAAACAAGGAGAAGCAGTTATGATCCCGTCAATGTATAGTGGAATCTCAGGGTTGCAGACGCACCAGGAACGGATGAATGTGATCGGCAACGATATTGCCAATGTCAACACCACCGGTTACAAGCAGAGCGACGTCACCTTCAAGGAAGCGTATGTAACAACCCTGCGGGGGCCCTCACCGGGAACGCCTGGCATGCAGGTCGGTCTTGGCGTCCAGCTCGGTTCCATTACCCGCGATTTCGGCGGAGGCGCACTGATGCAAACAGGCAATTCCACGAATATCGGGCTCTCCGGCAACGGTTTCTTTGTCGTCAACGATGTCGGCGGTACCGCTGACCAGCAACGCTTCACCCGTGCTGGTGATTTCGTGCTGGATGTTTCCGGTGGACAATCGTTCCTAGTCAATTCTGACGGCAAACGGCTGCAAGGCGTCATGACGGCTAACCTTGGCGACCCAGCGCCTGACATGACCGGCCTTACACAGGCAGCACTTGGCGACATCATACTGCCGCCGAACACCTCATCGTTCTCGATCGCCCTCGACGGTACATTATACGTCTCGGTTGCTGGCGCGGAGGCACAGGTGGCGGGGCGCGTCGCGGTCGCCGAGTTCGATAACCCGAATGGGTTGCAGGCCGTAGGCAGCAATCTTTACGCGCCCACCGATGCGGCGGCAATTCGCCCATTTTCCAATCCGGGCGGAGACGGGCTGGGCCAGATCCTGCAGGGCTACATCGAGAATTCAAACGTTGACCTGGCGCAGGAGTTTACCGATATGATCGTCACACAGCGCGGATTCCAGGCCAATTCGCGGACCATATCCACGTCTGACGAGATGCTTCAGGAATTATTGTCATTGAAACGTTAGCCCGGCTGACTCTAGAATGACACTGCATGGCAACATCCATTAAGTCACCTTGCGCAAGACGCGCAAGCATAAGGAGGCAGCACTATGATCACTTGTTCAGACCTGCACGGGCGACCATCCTACATCAATCCTGATCTGCTGATCGGGATTGAGATCACTCCAGACACACAACTGGTGTTTGTTAACGGACACCGGCTATTCGTCTCGGAAACGCCAGAAGAAATTGTCGAGCGGATTGTGGCATTCCGTATCCGCACCGGCGTCGCTGCCAGACCACCTGCCTGGCTTTCCGAGATCGCACCTACGGGTGATGGAAAGGACTGACCAAAATGGACTTTGGCTCAATATTAGGGGTTATTCTGTGCTTGGGGCTTGTTGGTGCTGCTATTTTCATGGGCGGTGGTGAGGGCTTTATTGATCCCCTCTCGATAATGATTACCATTGGAGGATCACTTTCTGCAGTTCTGATTAATTTTCAAGTCAGTAAAATTTTGGCGACTTTGGGCGCCGTACGCAAGGCTTTTGTCAACCGAGACAAGGATTTCCTGGCGTTGTTCAAGCAGCTATCGGATTTCGCCGTCCGTGCCCGGCGCGACGGCATCCTAGGGCTGGAGAGCGATGTGGAAACGCTTCAAGATCCCTTTATGAAAAAGGGCCTGCAGATGGGCGTCGACGGTAACTCGGCAGAGATCATCGAGGCGGTACTGGAACAGGATATCGCGTCCATGGCCGAACGACATGCCGTCGGGCATGCCATTTTTCAGGCCGTTGCCGCGTTTGCCCCGGCATTCGGCATGCTAGGGACCCTGATCGGCCTGATCCAGATGCTACGGAATATGAGTGATCCATCCGCCATCGGTGCCGGAATGGCCGTGGCGCTGATAACCACCTTGTATGGTGCCATGGTCGCCAATATGATTGCACTGCCGATCGGCGGCAAGCTTGAGCAGCGCACCAAGGAAGAAACCGCCATGCGCCGCATGGTGCTACAGGGGATTCTCTCCATCCAACAGGGAGACAGCCCTCGCGTTGCGCAGGAGAAGCTACGAAGCTATCTATCACCAAAACTGAGAGCGCGCACTGAAAACGTATGAAACCTCCCGAGCCGCAGCCGCCGAAACAGCTCGAATGTCCCGCTTGGATGATGACATTCGGCGACTGCATGTCGTTGCTGGTCTGCTTTTTTGTCATGTTGATTGCCTTTTCGGACGTTGAGGAGGATCAACTGGGAGAAGCCCTCGGAGCCATGAAGGGAGCCCTAAACGGCTGGGATCCGGTTGTAGACAATGAAACCGCCGATTCAATTGATCACGACTGGCTTGCCATGAAAACTGAAGGCGCGGGGGAACCGCAATTCCTGACCGTTGAAGAAATGGCTGACAAGCTGCCATTTGTTGTAGAGGAACTGCGCGCCAGCGATAAAAATATAATCGGCAGTTGGCCGGATCGGTTGATAGCCCGCATGCTGGATGAGGGACTGACCATCATCATACGTACACGTACTCTCTTTCGTCCGGGAAGTACCGAGTGGCTAAACGGCGAGACAGGCCTCTGGCAAGGATTTGCCCAACTGCTCGAAGGTCGCGGCAACGCGATCCAGATCACCTCCGTGCTGTCCTCCCAGACAATCGTCGAATCGGCCAGTGCCAAGACGGTATGGGGGCTTGGCGTTTTGCGCGCAGAAACCGTTGCCCGTTCGATGGAAGCCGCCATGAAAGCATCCCCCGACCGAATCGGCCTGGGGGTTCAGCTTCATACAGGCCAGCCGCAAGGGGATTTGGATTCGATCGAAATCACAATCCTAGGAAAAAGTCAGATCGAAGATATTAACGACGCGAACCGCATTCCAAATGGGGTTTTGTAATGGGCAAATGCAAAATTCAAGAGACACCTAAAGCAAAAGGCGCCCCCGCCTACATGGGGCAATTCGCCTCGTTGATGACCATTATGCTGGCGTTCTTTATCATCCTGCTATCGTTGGGCCAAAACCGTTCAAGCCAATACAAAAAAGGCGTGGGCCGCGTCAGGAATATGATTGGTCTGAAAGGCGGTACGGGGATACTTGAATTCGCGCGACTCATGCGCCGACCTCCCGGACCTGCATTTCGCAACGATTTTGAGGAGAAAGAAGGGGCCATGCTCATAGGCTTTGACGAAGGTCAACGCGAAAGAACGTCTCTTAGTGACCAGCTTACGGAGCAAATCAAGTTCAAGCAAACAGGCAAGACGCAGCGACTGGTTTCATCGATTCGCTTCGAGAGTAACCGGCTGCGGGTAACGCGTGATACGCAATTCGCACTTGACCAGGCCGCGTCACTGCTGTATTCGTTTAAAGAACATCGGATCGTAATTGAAGTTTGGGGCGACACGGGGAATCCAGCCTCCGATCGCAAACTGGCGGCTCAGCGTGCCGCTTGGTTGACTAGGCATCTGATTGAAAAAGGGGCGATTCCTACCGACCGGATACGTTCAGTTGGGTATTGCCAAACGCTTGACGATGGCCAAGAAGGCCGCTCGCCGCAAGTGTCATTCTTGCTGAAGCGCGTAAAGAACATGGAAGGCGACACACCGCGCCCCAGTATTAAAGGAGAAGAGGATCATGGCTGAGACCAAGAATGACGTCACCGAACAAACCGAGGCCCCAAAAAGCGGGCGCAAAAACAGCAATCTATTTGTCGTGATCTTCGGGCTGGCAGTCATGCTGATCGCCCCGGCAGCCAGTTACATGGTTGTGCGCACAACACTTGCACCACGCGAGCCAAAAGTGCCAGAGGAAAATCGAGAGGCGGCGGCTACCCCCGTGAGACTTCCCATTAAGTCGATTGTAGTGAATGTAGCCGGAACACGGATGACGCGGGTGCTTCGCCTAGAGGCTCACCTGGTCCTGAGCGATCTGAAGCTCGAAGAATACCTGAAGTCTATCGAACCGGTCGTCCAGGATCGCGTCATCACCGCCGCCGGGCGGCGCACCCTTGATCAACTCGAATCGCAGGAAGACCGCGAAGCACTGAAACGCGATATCGCGACCGATATTAACGCACTGCTAGGCGACCGAGCCATTGGGACGGTGCTGGAGGTTGTCTTCAGTGAATTTCTAATCCAATAAGGCGGATCATGTCCGAAACGTTGACCCAAGCCGAAATTGATGCGTTGCGCGATGCAGTTCGCACTGGACGAATCGAGGAGGTGGCGAAGGAAACACGCACCCGACCGGCGACCGACATCAAGGTGGTCGCCTATGATTTCAGGAAGCCCCAGTTGCTGTCGGCGGAACACCTCCAGCAACTACAGTCCTTGCATCAGGGCTTATCCAAAAACCTGCAAAGCCTGATGTTTTCCATGTTTAAGATCTCTGGAGAAACAACGCTGAGTGCCCTCGACCAAGTCAGTTACGGGGAGTTCATGCTCGCACTGGAAAGCCCGACATACTTGCTGGGTGTCTCCATCATAGACGCCGGTCCAATCGCAATCGAAGTGGCCCCGCCCTTGGGGCAGATCATCCTCGACATGCTGCTGGGTGGCGACGGTATCGCCAGCGCTACCGAACCGACCAGGGAGTTCAGCGCTCTGGAACTGGACATCCTGCGTACGTGGGTTGACCGCATCATGGATGAACTGGTGTTGGCCTGGAGCGGTGTACAGCATTTACAATTCTCCGTCCTCTCGCAGGGCGTCGACCCCGAACAGGCACAAGTCGCCCCACTGGACACCCCCTGCCTTTGCGGTGTACTCAAACTGAAACTCAACGAGGCGGAAGGCCGCCTGCAGCTCTGCTACCCTTTCAGCACGCTGCAGGCCATCTTCCAGCGCGCCGAGGCACATACCACCACGGCGGTCGGCAGGCAGGTAGAAATCCGCCAGAACGCGCTACAGGCTATCGAGCTGGCCCCTTTGAGCACCCATGTTGAACTGGGGCGCGCACAGGTCAGCGCGAGAGAACTCGGCGATCTCCAGATTGGCGACATCATCAAGCTTGGACGCCGAGCTGGCGACCCGCTCGTCATGCAAGTCGGCGACCGCGACATCGGCCTCGTCCGGGCCGGCGCCCGTCACGGCCAGATGGCGGTGTCCGTACAGCAACTGTTCTCAACGCGCCCTGCCCCAACCGCCGCCACAACACATGCCCCCGCCCCAACCGCAACAAAACCGAAAACATAAGACAAAGAGGCCGCTATGAGCGATGCAAACGAGATGGAAAACATGACAGAGGAAGAACGCGAAATGATGCGGATGCTCGATCAGAATCAAGAGCCAACGCAGGTAGCGCCTCGACAGGCCCCAGTCGCGGTTCATCCCGTAGATATCGATAGCCTCAAGGAGAGTCCACGCGGGATTCCGGATAGAGATGGCAATTTGAAACTCATCATGGATATTCCCGTCGAGATCAAAGTCGAAGTAGGCAATTCACGACTGACCATACGCGAGGTTCTGAACCTGGCGCCCGGTTCCATCATCGAACTCGACCGAACGGCTGGGAGCCCTGCCGATCTAATCGTCAATGGAACCGCAGTCGGCCAAGGCGACGTCGTGGTCGTCGACGAGAGTTACGGGATCCGAATCACCAAACTGGTAAAACCAGAGGACCGGATCAATTCGCTCTGAGCAGCCCGGGGGGCGGGCTTGTTTATAACTTCAATTCATTTCAACGCCCAACAACCAACATCCAACGCCCAACAATCCAAGGAAATGCTCCCCAACTTGGGCGTT
>JAIFLS010000148.1 GCA_020048935.1 bacterium
GGCTGTGTGCATTCAGTCCTTCGTGTCGATGTCCAATTCCCCGTGCAAATGACGGGTGGCCTCCGGGGTCTTCAGCACTTTCCAGATGCACCAAACAAGCAGGACGGTTACGGAACCTACGGATAAAATCAGGGTGATCCAGCCGCCGATGGTCATGGTATGTCCTCCCGTGATCTCGGACCACGCTGTTGGTCGAGGGTATTCCAGCGCTTGACCGAGTAATGGATAATGATCAGGAAAATGAGTGCGAGCAGGCCGATCAAGCCGATGCTCATGGTGACTACCGGTTTATCGATGATTTGGGCAAAGACGTTGTCAGCCCGTTTGGCGAGCGCCTGCTCCACCACAAAGGCGGTAAATATCACCAGCAGGTATATGGGTGCCACCCATTTGAGGATAAAGCCGACGCAGCGCGGTACCCTGATCTCAGCACCCCGGTCCAGTTCTGCCATGCCGCGTTCGGGCCCCAGCACCCAACCGAACAAGACCACTTGAAACAGGGCCAGCAGGAAAATGCAGAAGGTGCCCACCCAGAAGTCGAAAGTGCCAAGGGCCAGGGTGTTTTTGGAGAAATACATGATGAAGGCTGTTCCCAGCAGGGTAATCAGGCTTAGCAACGCCACCGAGGTCTTACGAGTGAGTCCCAGGCCTTCTTCAAGCAGGGCGATGGCCGGTTGCAGCATGCTAAGGGAACTGGTAATGGCCGCGAGGAACAGCAGGATAAAGAAGAGGAAACCGGCGATTTGACCCAACGGCATTGACTCAAATACCATCGGGAGGGTCAGGAAACCGAGCGAGAAGGAAGACCCCACGGCGGCTGCCCCGAAAAACAGGAACGCGGCGGGGATGGTGATCATGCCACCCAGCGCCACTTCGCAGAATTCGTTGCCCGCCACGCTGGTAAGGGATGAGAGCGCAACGTCGTCATCTTTCTTCAGGTAACTGGCGTAGGTGATGATGACGCCGAAGCCGACGCTCAGGGAGAAGAAGATTTGACCGGTGGCATCCATCCACATCTTGGGGTTCATCAAGGCGTGGAGGAATCCCTCAGCGAACGGTTTGTCCGGGGCGCTACGCGGATTCCACATGAAGCCGAGCCCTTCCGTGATACCCGGGAGCGTCAGGACGCGGATCAGCACGAGGATGGCGCACAAAACGAGGGCGGGCATGGCGTACAGGCAGAATTTTTCAATTCCCTTGCTCAAGCCCCGGAAGATCAGGATGAAATTGAGTGCCACACAGATGATCAGGAAGATCAGGCAGTGCCCCGTGATGGCGGCACCATCCGCGCTGGCGCCGGTAAATGAAGCGAAGAGCTGTTCGTAGGGGGCCTTATCGAGTTTGCCTCCCGCAAGGGCCGCCTGATGTCCGACCGTGGCCATGGTGCCGGAGAGATAGTGCCAGGCGTAGCCCAGGCACCAGGATTCGATCAGGATGTAATACATGTAGATCCCGACAGGCACCAGGCACCCCAGGACCCCGAAATAGGGGGCGAAAGGACGCTTCCACAGCGTCCTGAAGATGCCCGCGGCGGAGTTGTAGCCACGTGCACCGCCGAAGCGGCCCATTGCCCACTCGCCCCAAGCCAATGGAAGCCCCAGCACCAGCAGAGCGATGAAGTAGGGGATCATGAAGGCGGCCCCCTCGTATTGGGCGGCCAAACCTGGGAACCGGAGGAAATTACCCAGCCCCACCGCACTGCCCATGACCGCCATGATGACGCCCAGTCTTGTGCCCCAACTCTCTTTGCCCGATTGACTCATGAAAACTGCTCCCGCTGCTCAAGTTAACTGGCGTGAAACATAATGATTTGGCAGGGAATGACAAGCGTAAATCCAGGAAATAATAATCATGGTTATTCGGGGGCTTGTTTGGTTAATATCATTGCCTTAGGACTTTGCCAATGATGTCCTTTTCGGCAGGTTTGCTTTCGGTCATCAGGAGCGTTAACGCGACTAGGGCGTTGTCGGCCAACCGCGACAGGCTCCTGTTTGAGTGTGAAATGTGAAGACTTGCCCCCGATGCCAGCGGCGGCGATCACTACCAAGCCAAAGGCCAGGGGTGCGGCCACTTCAACTGGGCCTCTATCATGCAAAAATACAAATGGTTGGCAATCACAGGCATCCGAGCTAATATCGCGCACATTGTGTTTGGTGGCGGCATGGTACTGCCTTAGGGATCAAGGGCGGGGCGGATATGCCAGACTTCAAGCTGGCACAGCAAAGGGTTTTGCAAGAGCCTCCAGTTTGAAAGAATAGCCGGCACTGGCCAAGGAGCAAAGGTCCATTGAACAACAGGCTGACAGGATTGATTGCCATTGCTGGCTTGTTGCTGCTGGACGGCGTTCTGCAGGCGAGCCCTGCTGACACAACATCTATCGAAAAGAACGCGTGGCGGAAGCAACTCTCGGCATCTCTGCAAGCCGTCAATTCGCCAAAAGCCGGCGCACCGCAGGATACCACCGCAAATCCAGACGGCTTCTGGCTTCAGCTCCATAGTGCGTTCCCGCAGAACGGCCCGATCATAATGGCCGCTCGCGACTGGCTTCGCCAGGACAAGCTCCATCCGAACTCACCACCGGCCTTATTCGAGCAGAAGACGCGCGAACATCTCTTATGGACAGAAAAGACCCTTGCCTACGCAAAGCGGGAGGGCGCCGATACCGCGGCAAACGAAGACGCGCTCAAGTCACTTGCCGCCGTCATTAACAGGCAAGGAGCCGGGGATTGGAGGGAGCTTTACTTCGACCTGAGGATTCTCCGCCGACGTATACTGTTCTCACATCCAGCGCTTAACTTCGATCAAATCCTGATCAATGTTAATCCTCCAACAACTTACAGTCATAACGGCGATCAGTTCTTGGGACGACACAGCAGAACCGGAAAAGGATTGATTCTTCTGTCAGGCTGGAAAGGAGAATCACCAGAGGTTAAATGTATCGTCAAAGGAAAGCTGCCTGAAGGCGCTTATCGCGATCCGGACCTTAGCTACGATACCAAAAAGGTCCTCTTCGCATTCTGCGATCATTCCACTACAGACAAACATCTTCGACGCTACTGGATCTACGAAGCAGCACTGGATGGCTCCTGGTGCAGGCAGGTCACCGGAACCAGCCGCGATCCCCTGCAAACCTGGGGGGATCGCGCAACCGTACTGATTGAGGACAACGACCCGTGTTATTTGCCTGATGGTGACATACTGCTCCTCTCCACACGCAGCCAGACCTTTGGCCGTTGTCACGGCGGAAGATACAATCCAGCCTGGGTGCTCTACCGGTGTAACGTGGATGGCAGCGAAATCCGCCAGCTGTCTTATGGCAATGAGAATGAAGTAGAGCCTTCTATCCTGAATGATGGCCGAATCGCCTTTACCCGCTGGGAATATACCGATCGCCACGAGATGTTCTTTCACAAGCTGTGGACGTGCCGCCCGGACGGCACCTTCGTTGCTCACCTTTTCGGAAATGACATGATTGTTCCTCACCAGTTCGTTGAAGTTTCCGCCATCCCTGACTCACATAAGATAGTCGCTACAGCCCAGGGACATCACTCCTTCAACACCGGGACAATCGTTGTTATCGATCCCAATGTTGCTGACAATGGAGAGACGGCTATTACTCGCATAACCCCTGAAACGAGCTACTCCGAGACCCACGGCTGGCCTTCCCCTCATTACAGTCACCCTTATCCTGTAAACGAACAGCTCTTTCTTGCCTCGCGCGCCAACCATCCGGTGTCAAGACAGGGCAGCGTGCCGCCTGCAGAGGACCGTGGCATATACCTTATTGACCCGCTTGGCGGACGGGAGCAGATCTACGAGGACCCCGAGATGGCATCATTCTCGCCAATTGCCGTTCGCCCGAGAAAGCCGCCTCCGCAGATATCGCCCGTGACCGCCGCATCCACCTCCGCGGAATCATATGGCACGGTCTTCCTCCAGAATGCCTATCTCACACGAAACGACCCGGAAGGCAAAATCAAACCCGGCATGATCAAGGCGCTTCGAATCACTGCCCTTGGCGTCCAGCCGCGAGCTGCAAAACAGGGCATCTCCCCTTTCGCTCATAACAATATCCCTAAGAAGATCCTGGGCACGGTACCCGTTGACGAGGACGGCTCGGCCTTCTTCAGGGTACCGGCAGGGACCAGTATCCAGGTACAGACGCTGGACGAAAACGGGATGGCGATTCTCACAGAACGATCGTTCTTCTATCTCCAGCCCGGCGAGAACCGCAGCTGCATCGGCTGCCATGAACCGTACGGCACTCCGCCGGACATGTCCAAGCTCAGCAAGACGGGAAAGATGAAGCTTATGGATCTTAAGCCGCCCGCCGGCCCCGCTTACAAGGGCGGCCTGAGCTTCACCCGCACGGTTCAGCCTGTATTGGACCGATACTGCATCTCCTGTCACGGACTGGGCGGCAGCGATGATCCCAGGGCGGCAAGCCTCAACCTCATTGGCAGCGAAAAGCCCGGATTCTCTGCAGCCTACAGGAAGCTGGCGGCTCTGGGTGACTCGACTGTGGGCAGCAAACCGGACATGGGATCTCTTGAGCGAAATATCAGCCGGCCGCGTGACTACTATGCCTACCGGAACAAGCTGCCACACATGCTCCTGAAAAACCATGGACAGTGCGATTTGGAAAGCGACAGCTTTATGCGTATTGTCGAATGGCTCGACGCCAATTCTCCCTTTTATGGTGACTTGTTCCCGAACAAACTCGAGGACCGTATCCTGCTTGATGAGTCGGCAGCCCAAACACAAGCCTTGCGTGAATACGTCAAGGATCTCTTTGGCGAAGCAATAGCGGCCCAGCCCATCGCTTCTCTGATCAACAGAGTACAGGTCGATGAGAGCCGAATTCTAATGGCGCCCCTGGCAATAGAGGCTGGAGGCTGGGGCAAGATGACGCCTCAATGGGCAAGCAGATCATCACCCGAATACAAGAAGATGGCCGCCCTGGCAGATGCCTGCATCCAGAAAGATCCAAACGAGAATACGAATGGATGGAGCCCGACCCTGAACCAGGGGGCAGGAGAACCATGGGTCATGGAGGCACGTGAGGCTTTAAAGAATAGCTTGAAGGCAAAAGAACAGGACACTCATTAGTGTCCACTGAATAAAGGAGATATACTGATGAAAACAGATGTACGACTGACGAGCGCCCTGACTGTGTTAACCTTTTCGCTGCAACTCGCCGCGTTCGCGGATGAGATAAAGCACAAATTCGTTGCCACCGATGAGTCAGGACAGCAACTGATCTATGTCGATGAGACCAATCCAGGGAACGACTGGACAATCCCCCTGCCCGGCAACCGCGACATCCAGCTTTCCACTGAGGGCACCGTGCTCGTAAGCATTCCATCCGGCTACCGGGAGTACAGCCTCAAAGACGGTAAGCTGATCAAGGAAATGAAGGCTGAAATACAGGTCACGAGCATAGTCAGGCTGAAGAACGGCAATACGCTTCTGGCCGGCGACAAGGGCATAGTCGAACTTGATAAGGACGGCAAAACGGTCAGCTTTCGCAGGCAAGATATGGGTGGCTGCTTCCGCCTCCTGCGCGTGACCGGCAATGGTAATTTCCTCTACACATCCGGGCAGACCACGATCACCGAAATGACACCCGAAGGAAAAGAAATCAGAACACTCGACCTGTCTACGCTGACACCGGAAAGCAGGAAACCTTACTTCGCCGAGGAACTCCCCGATGGAAAATTCCTGATTGCCACGGGCTATGGCGCAACCCTCCTGGTCTTAGACAAAGACTGGAAACTCATCACTTCTTATGGGGGAAAGGGCGGAACCGGCGGCATAACCCCATACTTCTTCGCGGATGCACAGCAACTTGCCAACGGTAACGTAGTGGTTGCGCACTGGTCGGGACATGCGCGCAAAGACAGCGAGAAAGCGGCTCAGGCTATAGAATTCGACAAAAGCGGCAGGATTGTCTGGAGCTGGCACGACTCCAGTCGCGCGGGCAGTCTCCACGGCATCGAAATCATTGAATAGAAGTGAAATCCCTAATGCGCCACCAGCGTCAGCACGGCCGTGCGGTTGCGCTTGCGGTCCGCCTCGCTCTCGTTGGGGAAAGGCGGTGCCGAGTCCCCGGCCGATGAGGTGCGCATGGAGCTGGCGGGCAGTTTGCCGGTCTGCGCCAGGAAGGTCTTGACGGCCTCCGCGCGGGCCATGCCCAGTGCGAAGTTGTCGACATAGCGCGAGCCGGCGGAAGCAATCGGGGTGGCATCGGTATGCCCCTCGATGATCAGTTGATGCCCGTTGAGCTGGCCGTGGAGCTGCTCAGCCACCGATTTCAGCGCCTTCTCCGCCTCCGGCGTGAGGAGCGCGGAGACCGAGAACAGGCCCTCGTTGAACACGATGCGCAGGGACTGGGCGGACGGTAAAATGCTGGCGGACGGCAACGACAACGCCGGCCACTGGATGGCTATTGCGGTACCCTCTTCCACCGGCTCGGCGGATGCTTCGGGCAGCGGACTGGCCTCGGGCTGGAGATCCAGCGGGCCGGCGGTTTCAAGCGTGAATTCGCGTGCCTCGGTTTCAGAGGCCGCCGTCACAACTCCTGTCGCGGCGTTCGACGGTGGCGGCGCAGCGTCATCGGCCGGCCTCGCACACCCCTTCTGGATGATGGCGACGGATACCGCACTGAGCAATGCCCCCGCCAGGAACAGCAGGATGGCGGAAAGCGGGCGGCGGCGGGGTGCGGCGACCGGTTCCGGAAGCGGGTGCCGCGCATGGCGCCGTTCGTGTTCAAGCTGCTGTTCAAGTTGCCTGATCGTCGCCTTGAGCGGTTCGGTCTGGTTATCGGCAGCAGCGGCGACCGGTACTGCTTTCAGGCGGCGCGCCACATCACTGTCGCGCATCAGGAACTGAACCGTCCCGGCCAGCAATTCAGTCTTGGCGTCGGCGCGCTCTCGCTGGTCGGCAAGCTCGCGCTTGAAGCGCTGTTCATGTGCCAGATGCGCCGCCTGCAGGGAATCGATCCTCTCGAACTGGTTCTGGTTCTCGAGCTGCACGCGGTCGTAATGGTCTTTCATCTGGTCAATCTGCGCCTTGAGATTCTCCACTTCCGTTTCCGCCGCGGCGGCGCGGTCCTGCTGTTCCAGAAGCTGCTGCTCGCCGTTCTGGCGGGCCTTGGCAGCCGCCGCCAGCTCGTCCCTCAACCGCTGGCTCTCGTCCTGGAGCACCGTGTGCGCCTTGCGCAGCGCCTGCATGGCTTGGCGCGTCTCGACCAGTTGCTGGCGGGCCTCGGTGGCGCTGCGCTGCAGGGGTTCCAGCCGCTTGGAGAGCGGAATCTCATCATCTTGCCCGTCATCGGCTTGCGGTTCCTCGGAAACAGCGGTTCCCCCGATGTCAACGGGTTCATCCGCTGGCCATCCCTCGTCCGGGAATGCCTCGTCCGGCGGGGCGTCCGAAGTGCCTGCAAACCCTCCGATTGGCTCGCGAGGACGCTCGCCCGCCATTAAAGGAACCTTTGGTTCGCGGGCCTGTGGTACCGGGGTGGGGTTCCAGTCGGGGAAAAGGTCATCCGCGGCGGGGCGGGGAGTGGCTGGACGGATTTCGCCGGTGTGGCGATTCTCCAGCATCGCGGCGGCGGGAATAAGGCCGTTTTCAATAAGGCCGGGAACGATTTTCAGGTTGAATGGTCCGTAGCGGGAGCCATCCTCCAGCCGGGCGATCCAGTCCATTTCCAGCACGTCAACCGACGCGGCATCCACCCAGGTCTTGCGATCCTGCGAGAGGGCGTTGTCCGGCTCGATGCGGCCGTCCAGGCACCAGATCTTCAGCGTGGCAGTATCGACCGGTCCGTAGATGGTTCCGTCATCGCCCTGCAGGAACCAGGCGTCATTGTTTGTGTTGGTCTTTGCTTTACGCATATCGCCTCCCATTCAAGCACGGTCACGGATGATTATCAACCGCATTCGGGCGATTCTCCAATTTTCGCCCTTGCTATTGCTTATTTGTCTCGATCCGGCTAGACTGCCCGAATTGCCGGATTCGGCAGGAGTGCCCATGCTTTTGTGGGCTGGTCGGCGAACATGCAGAGGAGTGTATGAAAATGACATTGTTGAACAAGGTGCTGGCGGTTGTCGTGGCGGCGGGCTGCCTGGGGCGTGCCCAGGCATTGAACGCCGGGGAATTGAAGCTGGCGGGAATGTTTACCGATAACATGGTCCTGCAGCGTGACCAGCCAGCGCTCGTGCGCGGGTTTGCCGATGCGGGCGCGGTAGTGACGGTCGCCTTCGGTGGCCAGCAGAAGCAGGCGACAGCCGGCGCGGACGGCGCGTGGTCCGTGACGCTTGATCCCCTGCCGGCCAGCGCCAAGCCACAGGATTTGAAGGTTTCCGCCGCCAAAGGCAAGCCCCTGACGGTATCCAACGTCCTGGTTGGCGATGTCTTCCTCATGGCCCGGCAGACCAGCATTGATATTTCCCTTGGCCGTGACGAGCAGGGCAAGGCCGAGGCGG
>JAIFLS010000099.1 GCA_020048935.1 bacterium
GCGCAAACCCGCCCCAGCCAGCGCCCCGCCCTCTAGTCAGTCTCCTTCCGCCTGCCTCCAGGTGCGACGAATTTCATTTTCTGAACGGCTGAAGCGGGGCACGCGTAATAACCGAATAATTCATTACAGACAAAACCGCATCGGTTTAGTAGCATTACCAACGTTCGCGAAAACTTAACCCGTGGAAAGTGTATTGCCATGTTCATCAATGAAAACGAGATTCTCAAAACCCTGACCCGCGGTGCGGCCCCGGACGCCGGACGGATCGACGCAATCCTCGCGCATGCCCGCGAGATGAAAGGCATCAGCGCCGACGAGGTGGCCGCGCTGTGTACCATCAGCGACCCGGAGCAGATGGCCGCGCTGTTCGAGACCGCCCGCACCATCAAAGACGAGATCTACGGGCAGCGCCTGGTCGTCTTCGCACCTTTGTATGTATCCAACCTCTGCGGCAACGAATGCCTCTACTGCGCCTTCCGTGCCCGCAACACCGCCATCAAGCGCCGGTCCCTGACCAGTGCGGAGATCGCCCAGGAGACGCGCATCCTGATCGACCAGGGCCATAAGCGCGTGCTGCTGGTCGCGGGCGAATCCTACCCGCAGCAGGGCTTCCAGTACATCCTGGATGCCATCGAGACGGTCTACAGCGTCAAGCACGGCAACGGCGAGATCCGGCGGGTAAACGTGAACGTGGCGCCGCTCAGTGTCGAGGAGTTCAAGCAACTCAAGGCGGCGAAGATCGGCACCTACCAGATTTTCCAGGAGACGTATCATCACGAGACCTACGCGAATGTGCATGTCAACGGCAAGAAGCGCGACTACGACTGGCGCATCACGGCGATCGACCGCGCGATGGAGGCAGGGATCGACGATGTCGGCATCGGGGTGCTGTTCGGGCTGGCGGACTGGCGCTTCGAGCTGCTGGCGCTGATGCAGCATATCGCCCACATGGAGCAGAAGTTCGGCGTAGGACCGCATACGATCAGTGTGCCGCGGCTGGAACCGGCCACGGGCGCGGATCTCGCCAGTCACCCGCCGAAGCCGGTCAGTGATATCGATTTCCGCAAGATCGTCGCCATCCTGCGGCTGGCGGTCCCCTACACCGGCATCATCATGTCCACCCGCGAGACCCCGAACATGCGGCGCGAGACCTTCGCGCTGGGCGTCTCGCAGATCTCCGCCGGCAGCCGGACCAACCCCGGCGGCTATGCCGAGGACGAGCAGATGGATTCGAGCCAGTTCTCGCTCGGCGACCATCGCTCACTGGACGAGGTCATCCGCTCAGTCGCCGAACTGGGCTACATCCCCTCGTTCTGCACCGGCTGCTACCGGCTCGGACGCACGGGCGCGGATTTCATGGACCTGGCCAAGCCGGGCGAGATCAAGCTGCACTGCGCCCCTAACGCGATCTCGACATTCGAGGAGTATCTGATGGATTATGCCTCACCCGAGACCCGAGTTGTGGGTGAGGCGTTGATCGCCAGCACGATCACCGGGATGCCGCCCGAGGCGGCGCGGCGCTCGCAAACGCTGCTTGACCAGGTTAAGGCCGGAAAACACGACGTGTATTGCTGAGTGTGAGAATGACCGCAACCCGTACAGAAAGTGACGCACTCGGGGAATGCGACATCCCTGCTGGGGCGCTTTACGGCATCCACACCTGCCGGGCCATGGACAACACACCCATGGCGGGGCGTCCGGTACATGCCGGGCTGATCCATGCCTACGGCACGGTCAAACTCGCCTGCGTGCAGACAATCCATGAACTCGGACGCTGGGACACGCACACCTACGCCGCGATCGTGGAGGCCTGCAACGAGATGCGCGAGGGTCTGCTCGATGCCCACATCCGGGTCGATGCCCTACAGGGCGGGGCGGGCACCTCGACCAACATGAACGTCAACGAGGTGCTCACCAACCGGGCGCTGCAGATTCTCGGCCACCCGGCCGGTTCCTACGACATCCTGCATCCGGTTCTCGACCTGAATTGCTACCAATCGACCAACGACACCTACCCCACCGCCTTGCGGGTGGCGGCGATCAGCGGCGTCCGGTCGCTGGAACAGGCGGTCATCGCCCTGCAGGAGGCATTCGAGGACCGGGAGAAGGCATTCGCGGATGTGGTCAAGGTCGGGCGCACCGAGATGCAGGACGCTGTGCTCACCACCATGGGCCGCAGCATGAGCGCATACGCTGAAGCGTTCAGCCGCGACCGCTGGCGCCTGTACAAGTGCGAGGAGCGCCTGCGGGTCGTGAACCTCGGGGGCACGGCGATCGGCACCGGCATCGGTGCGCCGCGCGAGTATATCTTCCGCGTCACCGATGCCCTGCGCAGCCTGACCGGGTTCGGGCTCGCGCGGGCGGAGAACCTGGTCGAGGCGACGCAGAACACCGACAGCTTCGTGGAAGTCAGCGGGATTCTCAAGGCCTGCGCCAGCAACCTGCTCAAATGCGCGGGCGACATCCGCCTGATGGCCAGCGGGCCGGATGCCGGGTTTGGCGAACTGACGCTGCCCGCGCTGCAGACCGGATCCTCCATCATGCCTGGCAAAATCAACCCGGTCATTCCGGAGGCCGTCACGCAAGCCGCCATCCGGGTCGTGTCCAACGATCTGGCGCTCACCCAGGCCGCCTCGCTCGGCAATCTGGAACTCAACGCGTTCATGCCGCTGATCGCCGATAGCCTGCTCGACAGTCTTTCGCTGCTGACCGCCGCGTGCGACCGTTTCGCGCGACTTTGCGTGCGGGGGCTGAAGGTCAATGCCGAACGCTGCGCCCGCCACACCAGCGGTTCCATCGCCACCGCCACCGCGCTGGTCGCGCCGCTAGGCTACAAGCAGGCCGAGGCCGTGCTGACGGAATCCCGCGCCACGGGAAAATCGATCGCGGATATTCTCGAACGACGCGGACTGATGAGCCGCGCGGATTTCGATGCGCTGATCACCCCCGAAAGCGTCACCCGCCTAGGCTCCCCGGAAGGAAAGGACACCGTCGATGCAAAACACGCCTAAGGGGCTGCGCCTTCATATCGGGCTTTTCGGTCGCCGCAATGTCGGCAAGTCCTCGCTGCTGAACGCCGTCACCCGGCAGGCGGTCTCGATCGTGTCCGACACAGCCGGCACGACGACCGATCCGGTCGAGAAACCGATGGAAATGCTGCCGATCGGCCCAGTCGTGTTCATTGATACCGCCGGGATCGACGATGTCGGTGCCCTGGGGGAAAAGCGGATCGCGAAGACGCGACAGGTATTCGACCGCACGGATATCGCCATCATCGTGACCGATGCCGGACAATGGGGCGCTTTCGAAGAGGCTCTTGTCGACGATTTTCTCCGTCGCCGCACTCCAATTGCCGTCGTGTTCAATAAGGTCGATCTTGGCCGCCCCGACGCGACTCGCAAGACCGACCTGCAGTCCCGCCAGATCCCGTTCATCGAAGTCGCCGCCACCGAACCCGAAGACTGCCGTCACCGCTTCCGCGAGATGCTGATCGGCTGCCTGCCCGAGGATTATCTAGAGAAGCAGACCATCATCGGCGACCTGGTCAATCCTGGCGATGTCGTCATGCTAGTGGTCCCCATCGACCTCGAGGCGCCCAAGGGACGGCTAATCCTGCCGCAGGTGCAAACGATCCGCGACCTGCTGGATCACGACGCCTGCTGCTTGGTGGTCAAGGAACGCGAACTGCGCGACGCCCTGGGTCGCCTGCGACAGCCACCGGCCCTCGTGGTCACCGACTCGCAAGCGTTTCTCAAAGTCGCGGCCGACACGCCCGACGACGTGCGCCTGACCTCGTTCTCGATCCTCTTCGCCCGCATGAAGGGCGACCTGCACAGCTTCGCCCAAGGGGCAAGGGCGATCGACAACCTGCGCACCGGCGATCGCATTCTCGTGGCCGAGGCCTGCACGCATCACCAGATCGGCGACGACATCGGCCGCGTGAAGATCCCGCGATGGCTGACCCAGTACGTTGGCGGCAAGCTGCATTTCGACCATATCCAGGGCTGTGAGTTCCCAGAGGATATCACTCCCTACAAACTCGTCATCCACTGCGGCTCCTGCACTTTCAACCGGCGCAACCTGCTTTCGCGCATCGAAAAGTGCCAGGCGACAGGGGTACCAGTCACCAACTACGGAATCGCCATCGCCAAGTCGCTTGGGATAATCGAGAGAGCGCTCGCCCCCTTCCCCGCCGCGCTGGATGCCTACAGGCAAGTCAACGAATCGGGGCGGGTGAAAACGAGGGTGTAACATTTTAATGGGTTAATAGCCCGGTACCCGTCCGAAACCGCCCGCATACTCTCGCTAGAACCTGTTTGAATAACCCTATACAGCTATCCTTTGACGGCGCCGCTGGACAAACCGGCCACGAATTCCCGTTGCAGCGCGAAGAATAGAATCGCCGGGGGAATGATGGCAAGCAGCGTACCAGCCAGGAATACACCATATTGCTGAGTGTAGACACCTATATACTGGTTCAGGACAACGGGCAGAGTGAGTTTGGATTGCGTTTGGAGATATATCTGGGGACCGATGAAATTGTTCCAGTTGCCAAGGAAGGTGATCAGGCAAAAAGCCCCGGTCATTGGGCGCACCAATGGCATGACAATCCGGTAGTAGATGCCGAACTCGCTGGCACCGTCGATCCGGGCCGCCTCGATCAGGCTATCGGGCACGGCAACCATCGACTGCCGGAACAGGAACATCCCGAACACACTGCAGGCGCCGGGAACCAGCAATGCCATGTACGAGTCCATCCAGCCGAACGAGAAGATCATCCGGTAGATCGGTGCCAGGAACAACATTCCCGGAAACATCATGGAACCGGCCATAAAGGCCATGATGACCTTTTTGCCCCGGAACGTGTATTTTGAGAGGGCATAGCCACCCATCGAGGTAAAGAACAGATTGATCGATGTGGCCGCCGAAGCCAGGAACAGGGAATTGACCACATACTCCCAGAAGTACACTTTACCTACGACGCTATCCTCTCCGTTCAGCAGGGTTCGGAAATTGTCCAGATTAATGGTGCGGGTGCTCCATTCGGAAATAGGAGGCAGGAAGCTGTACTGCATGAGCACATCCTTATCCTTGAACGCGGAGCTCACGAGCCAGACAAAGGGACTCAGAACCAGGAATGCCGCGCACCCGAGGAGAATGTAGCGCAAGCAGGCCCCGGCAATCTCTGCATCGCGCGGATATACCCAGCGCAAGATCATATACAGCCCGGCGAAAAGCAACAGTGTCATTTGTATTCCGGTCATTCCGTCCCCACGATCTTGATTTGAATCGAGCTCACGGTGAAGATGATGAGCGCAAGCAGCCAACCGATCGCGGCTCCCGTCCCGAGGTCACCGCTTTCAAAGGCATTGGTGTACAGATACCCCACAATCGTCAGGCCTGCATTATTAGGCCCGAAGCCACCCAGCAAAGAATACGGCAATTCGAACAGCTGGTAAGAACCGATGGTGCTCATGACCACGACAAAAATAGCAACCGGCTTGATTTGCGGTAGCGTGATATGCCAGAACACCTGAAAGCGATTGGCGCCATCGACCCGCGCGGCCTCGACGAGCGTTTCGTCAACATTCTGCAGCGCCGCCAGGAAATAGATCATATTGAAGCCGACATACATCCAAAGCGAAACGATGATCAAGGCCGGCATAACCAGGCCTGGACTCGACAGCCAGCGCTCATCAAGGCCCCATCCGACCAATGATTGCAGCCCGCGGTTGAAGAGACCGAAGCGAGGGGTGAAAATGACTGAAAACAGAATACCCACAAAAATCTGTCCAACGAGATGCGGACTGAAAAGGATCAGGCGGAACAGATTGCGGACGCGGCTCTTCCCGGTATTGAGCAGGAGCGCCAGCCCCAATGACAAGGGAAGCTGGATCAGTACCGAAACCACGGCAAAGATAGTCGTATTCTTTACGGCCTTGTAGAAATCCGGATCACCGAGGACAAATCGGAAATTGGAGAGTCCCACAAAGACCGCACTGCGCGGGCCGTTGGTCTGGTGGAACGCCAGCCAGATGGCATTCAGGAACGGATAGATAAAGAACACGGACGTCAGCACGATGTAGGGCGTCAGAAAACACCAGGGGGCCGCCGCCATTTTGCGCGAGGTTTTGTTCATTGCACATCCCCTTCGGTTGCCGGAGGCTGGAGAAAGACGTTGCGCGCGATCACGCGGCGAACAAAACCGGCATGACTGGCGAGGGAATCGCGGATGTTCTCTTCGAGCCCCGCTTCTCCGCGACGCTGATAATACGCGACCGACTCCAGGTAGGTTTGGGTGATTCTGGCTGATGCAAGCCCGATGTAGGGACTGAGATATGATGGCGGGGTCTCAGCGGCCAGTTCCGCCATGATCTGCCCTATCGACTGCCCGCCGAAAAACGGATTCGGCTCCTTGAATGCAGGCAGGTCCCAGGCTTCCTTGAACGCGGGTACGATATTGGTGCTGCGGAACCGATTTGCAAGATCCTTGGTGTTCAAGTAGAGGAACTTTGCCAGCTCCCAGGCCAGTTCCTGCTGTTTGCTGGACTTGGTTATAGCCAGCCCCGTACCGCCCCAGGTGCTGGTGCGGCATCCCCCCTCTTCCCAGGCCGGAAGGGGTATGATACCCATATTGCCGTTCTGGTTGGGCAGATCCATCTCAAATGTCTTTGTGCGCCAATCAGGACAGAAGTAGAAGAGAACCAGGCCATCGTTCATCGCCTGGGTAAGACTCTGCCCCCACCCTGCCTCGTACCCGATACGATTCTCGCCGACTGTCTGGCGTACGTACCAGGCGATTGTTTTCACAACGATCTCGCTGTCAAATGCGACATTGCCAGCCGCGTCAAAAAGCTGACCACCGCGCTGAAGCAGCAAAATACGGAGCCCCGTATCCGCGCTCATCGGCATGTCTAATGCATAACGATCGATATTGCCGTCCCCGTCCAAGTCCTTGACGACAGACTGTCCCATCGCGACAAAATCATCCCATGTCTTGAGACGGGTGACATCAATACCGAGTTGTGCGATCAGATCCCGGCGATAGGCGAGACCCACAGGATGGATATCGTGTGGCAGCGCAAAGATGCGACCACGACTGGACCATGTGCTGAAACGTGTTTCCACCATCCGGGAGTAAATGCCCTCGGCGTGCAGCCGGTCGGTCAAGTCCACGAGACCGACATCTTCCAGCGGCCCTCGTGTAAAAAAACCGATCGACCCGTTAAGCAGCTCCACCATATCCGGCACATCCGCGCCGGTCAGCAGGGCGGATTGCAGACGGCTCTGCAGGGCGCGCGAGTCGACGAGCTGCAACTGGACCTTGACACCATGTTTCGCCTCGAACTCGGGCAGCGCCGCACGGTAATCCGCCTCGTGGTTTGGCGCAAATATGGCCATCACCAGGTCGGGACGCTCCGCCTGCCGCTGGTGCGAGAGAAACAGGTGAGTGCCACCCGTCACACCGGCAAGCACGAGAATGATACCGGCCGCTTTTCCGTATGGATAATTCATCAACACTGACCTCAAAAACCTACAAACTTTAAAGGGCGTGGTAAATACATGCTTTCATACACCCACCAACCTATTCGCACATCAAGGCAATCGCGGCAGGCAGTTCGGTTTCAGGATGCGGGATTTTCCCCTCGATCGAGATCCGCCCGTCGTACCGAACCGCTGCCAGCGCCGCGAAGAAGCTGGTAAAATCGCAAGTTTCCGCGCCAGGGGCATAGCGGTTCGGGATGGTCGCGATATGCACATGAGCCAGCAGATGCCCGTGTTCCACGATGCTCCGGACCGGATCGCCATCGCGCATCATGTGGTAGGCATCCGCCAGCAGGCGTATCGACGGATGCGCCACTTCGTCAACCAGCCCGGCACACTCGTCAACGGTGTTGAGCACGTTGCATTCGGCCTTGTTCAAGGGTTCAACCGCCACAGTAATGCCATGCGCCAGGGCAATCGGACCGACCATACGGCAGAAGGTGACAATCTGTTCGTGCGCCCGTTTGCGATCAAATCCAACGGGAATCTGCCGTGCGCCCCCGGAACCGAAGACAATGATCTCAAGACCGATCCGCTCGGCGCGTTCCATGACCGTTCTGACGTAGGCATCAAGCGCCTGCCCATCCACCGCCGGCCCCGTGATCTTGAGTGACCCCGGAACGAAAGAGTTGGCAACCTCATAAGGAAGGTGAGACGCCTGAACCGCCGCGCATGCCGCTTGAAATGCCGGTTCCGGCGCCAAGGGGCACAACAGATCCGCTACCGACCACTCCATGTAATCGTACGCGGCCTGCGCCGCAATCGACCCGATCGTCATGCCACCACAGACACCATATTTCATAACTGACTCCTGCTCAGCCACCGCACAACATCACATTCAACGGTGCGACGAACACGACATCACAACCCTTCTCTACAAAGCCACTATACGGCAAAGCCATGTGTGCATGGTAGCTTTTTTTT
>JAIFLS010000079.1 GCA_020048935.1 bacterium
TCCAGGCGGCCAGCGCCACGTCGAAGTGATTGACGTAGTAGCGGCCGACATCCCGCTTGATCCATTCGTCGAAGATATCGCAGAGGAACTGACCGTAGGCGAGCGGTTCGACCGTGAAGGGCATGACGGCCGGCGAGTCGCCTGCGGCGGCGGTGTCCGGCGGTGTCGCCAGCTTAAGGCCAAGGCGGTCCGCTTCCTCGTCGGGCAGCCGTTCCACAATGGGGATGAACTGCATGAACTGGAACCCCGCCTCGCGCAGGAACCGGTAGATCCGCTTGCCCTCGTAGGCGCTCTCGCGGGTGACGCAGGTCAGCGAGTTGTACTCGACGCCGTGCTTCTTCATGCGCCCCGCTGCCCGCATGACCTGGTCGAACGACCCATGCCCCGCGGCATTGACGCGGTAGCGGTTGTGGATCTCCTCGGGGCCGTCGACGCTCAGGCCGATCAGGAACTTCTCCCTGGCGAGGAATTCGCACCATTCGTCGTCCAGGAGCGTGCCATTGGTCTGGAGGGAGTTGGTGATGATCCGGCCCTCGCCGTACTTCTTCTGCAGGGCGACGGCGCGCCGGAAGAAATCCACACCCAGCAGGGTCGGTTCCCCGCCTTGCCAGGCGAACTCCACTTCGCGGGTCGGTTGCGAGGCGATGTAGGACCGGGTGTAGGTATCCAGCACGATGTCGGGCATGCGGCAGGTTTTCTCATTCTTGAAAAGTGCATGTTTCTCAAGATAGAAGCAATATCCGCAGCGCAGGTTGCAATCCGGTCCGGCTGGCTTGACCAGGATATGGGCCGGTGTGGCATGGGGGGATAGAGGAACCGTATTCGACATGCTGGCAGGCTCGCTTTCTATAAAACTGTGCTTCAATCTAAAAGAGTCTTGAGTCTACGGTATTTCAAACGGCGTGACAATATCCAAAGCATATCCAAAGCGGCGTCCTGCTGTCGGCGGCGCCAATGAACATTATGCTCGCGCACATGATGTCGCCGTCCATAACCGGAAATCCCTTTGGAGGCAAAAAAAATATTATGCTCGCAAACATTATGTCGCCGTGCATAATTATAGGAAACATTTGGAGGCAAGATGAAATTCATCGACCGTAAACAGGAACTGTCGCGACTGATGCGAGCAACCAGAACCGAGGGCGCGGGGCTGGTAATCGTCTGGGGACGCCGGCGACTGGGGAAAAGCCGGTTGCTCACCGAATGGAGCAAGCAAACCAACGGCATCTACTGGGTGGCGGATGAATCCGCCCCATCCATCCAGCGCCAGTATCTGGCGGAAGCCTTGCATACCGCCTTTCCTGGTTTCGCAGACGTCCCCTATCCCGACTGGACAACCCTGCTGAACCGCTTGTCACGCGATGCCCGCCAGGCCCATTGGCGCGGACCGCTTATCCTTGACGAGTTTCCGTACCTAATATCCGGAGCCCCGGAACTGCCAAGCATTCTACAGAAATGGGTTGACCGCGAGAAACGGGAGGGCGGTATCCTCCTGGCATTGTCCGGTTCCAGCCAGCGGATGATGATGGATAGTATCCTTAACGCCGAGGCCCCGCTCTACGGACGCGCTGAACAGGTCCTGAAGCTGGAGCCGCTCCTGCCCGGATATATAGGCGATGCATCGGGCATGACTTCACCGCAGGCCCTGCTTGACTTCTACACCTGCTGGGGCGGAGTTCCTCGCTACTGGGAGCTTGCGACTCCGTTTCAAGACCGCCATCGGGAGGCGCTTGACGAGCTTGTGCTCTCGCCGCTCGGCGTATTGCATGATGAGGTCGAGCGCCTGCTTCGGCAGGAAATGCCCTCTGCCATCCCGCTGCGCCCCATCCTAGATGCCATTGGCCTGGGGGCTCGCAAATCATCCGAGATCGCGGCACGACTGCAGACCCATGCCACATCGTTGACCCGCAGCCTTCATCAGTTGCAGCAACTCGGCTATGTGCATCGGGAGGTTCCATATGGGGAAAATGAAAAACGCAGCAAAAAGGCACTCTACCAATTGGCGGATCCTTTCCTCCGGCTCTGGTTCAAGGCGGTTGCGCCACACCGGGGAAGCCTCCGGACAGCCCCCAAGGCCGCCCGCCTGAAGCTACTAGATAACGACTGGGCGCACCTCCGGGCCGACGCCTGGGAGGATCTGTGCCGCCTGGCGATTCCGCGCCTGGGGCTGTTCAATCGCGAGTGGCACACCGCAGGCCGCTACTGGCAAGGCAACCAGAGCGAGTGGGATGTTGCAAGTTCCTCCCTCGACCAGGCCGCCATCATCCTGGGCGAATGCAAAAGCCTCGCGCGGCCTGCCGGACAGGTGGACATTGAACGGATCGTCAGGGACTTGATGGCCAAAAGACCACCGTCAACCCTCGATGGCGGAAACCAGATACTGGAATATGTCATCTTCGTGCCGGAACTAGGCAAGACCGCAGTTTCCCTTCCGGCAAACATTACGATAGTCGACGGCAACCGCATATTCACCGCCCTCAAGGAAACCGAGGAATAAGCCCAGCCCTCTTCCTTCCCCTCGCTATCCCCCCGTGATCGGATTAGCCTTTTCCCCAAGCCCGATCCACGGTGGGATGCGTGCTGCCCAATTCACAAGGCGCCACGCGAAATCCCTGATTGAGGTTTGATTGTTCTCGTTCTTATGATAGCCTGATTCCGTACTACAAAGCGTAAGACTCCGCTTAATTGAAGGTTAGGCACACATTCCGCCAGGGAGGAAGAATATGCGTAAACTGTTTATCGCCGCCGCAAAAGTCTTTGGTCTCCTTCAGGTGTACTATGGGTTGGTGTATGCCACGAGCATCATTCCCTTTGTCGCCATGTTTGCGGGAACCGAATCCAGTTCGAGCGCGGTTGTCACATCGACCAGTTTCTCCGGTGAGAGTTTGCCGGTAACGATAATCGGGCTTCTATCTACACTTGCACTAACCTTTGGGATTGCGTGGCTGCTACTCTTCCGCGCCACGTGGCTTGCCGACAAGCTCAAGCTTCCGGAAGATCAGGCGACTGGGGATCTCGCGAAGGATTCTATCCTTCTCATTGGGGTCACGCTCATTGGGGTGTATATCACCGTAAATGCAGCTCCAGCCATAGTGTCGGGTTGCTTTCGCCCCAGTTACTATGGAAGATGGGCCTTCTCCTCTGTCCTGCCTCCTGCATTCAGGCTCTCATTCGGCCTTCTGCTTGCCGTAAGGCCCAGGCTGGTGCTCCGTCTTCTCGACCGCGGGGAGAAGACCCCAGGAAAACTCATTATTATTGGTGGTCTCGTTACCCTTGCACTCCTAATCTTTGTGGCAAGAGGCATCTCGGAATTCCAATCATGTAGCCCCGAAGTCAGTGACTCCGCATATGTTCCCCTAAACACGGAAAACGATTCTAGCGATCAGTGGTATTCGTTTGTTGAAACAACACCGCAACCCGGAACAAACGGGCTCCCGGATTTCACGAGTGCCACTATCCGAGATGTTGTAGACTTCCTAAGGGCAGAACCAGAGACGGCAGAATACAATCCTGCACCTTCTCCTGAAAGGTGAGGGCATATTAATGAAAACGGTACTCATCATTTGTGCTGTTGCCTGTCTCGCATCCTGTGCGTTTTTTCGCCCGCCGAGCAGTTTACGTACCTTTCCTCTAGTACCTTCCGCGGTGACCAACGAGCTCGCGTCTATCATCGTTGACTGTTCGGGATTTCCAGAGGCAACATTCCGGGAAGCAATCCGGGAATGGCAATGCATGGTCAGGGAATCACATCCGAGGCGCATTTGCCCTCCCGTTCATATCATCTCTCCGGGGCCGACTTGGCAATTTGCGTCCGAAGCCACATACTGGATATATCCTGTTTCCCCTGCTGTGAAACTCGAACTTGAAAAGGTGTCAGCATGGGGAATGCTGCTATCTATTTGCGAACAGGCCAACTTCAGTTGGAGCATTCAGCATTCCTGCATTGAATTCAAACCAAGAAAGAAAGACAAATGAAGATATGCACCGTGTTCATGAGTTACCTGGTTGCAGCAAGCATCGCCTCTGCCGCAACACCTGAAATCGAGGTCCACGTCAGTTTCATTGAGATCCACGAGACCACCTCGGACGCCCCCAGCCTGTCATGGCAACTTGATGAATCCTTGGCTGAATCAGCAACATGCAATATCGAATCGCAGGACATGGCTCAAGTCATCTCTATTCTCGAACAATCCAGCAATGCGGACCTGCTTTCTGCCCCAAGGATCAGAACCCAGTCCGGAACAAATGCAACCATCAAGGTGGTCACAGAATACCAGTATCCGACGGATGTTGACATCCGGCGCGTCTCGGTGACGAACGGCGCAGACATTGTCCATGGTATCGCTATCGTCCCCAGCGGCTTTCAGACGCGGGATGTGGGGATCACGCTGAATGTCAAACCGGTGTTTGACGCCCAGCGGAACATGATTGATCTGAACCTGATGGCAGAAGTCGTCTCAGAGCCGAGTTGGAAGGCATACACAGCCACATACGATGGAATTGACGGAACAAGGCAGACCGTGGAGATTCCACAACCCTTTTTCCCCACTCGCCACATCAGCCAAACCCTTTCTCTGCACAACAATGCAACCGTGGTGTTGGGGGGTATGATTACCACAGGAATGGAGACGGTAGACGACCGAGTTCCGATTCTTGGATCTATCCCATGGCTTGGACGCTTGTTTCGCAGCCGTCACGAGGTTCACGTCAAGAGGCATCTTCTGATAACGATCACAGCCGGAACCGTGACTGACACTCGATGATTTTTGGATGCCGAGACGGGCGAGGTGTACTGGATTTCTGGTCCGAAGAAAGACGGGACCGACAGATACTACTGGGGCAAGTCTGCCCCGGTAGCGATTGATGAGGATGTCCGAGAGGAATACTGGACAGAAATCAGAATGCAACCAGAACGGGCCGACGAGCAGTTTGCCTGACAATCGCCAGCCAAAATTGTTTTGAAATGACTACAGTGGCGTACTTTATGCGATTGACAATCGAACCGTAGCAATACTATCCTGCCCCTGAATGAGACACAGGGTCAGAAGAAATGAAGTAGGCATAATAAGTACTGTTGGGGCAAGAGATGATGATATTGATAAAATTGATTGTCATCGCGGCCATGTGGCTGGGTTCGGCAATGTTGTCGGATAAAATGGGAATTAACCCGCTTGTCGCCCCGGGCATGATTCTCTTTGGCGGCATTAGTTTTTTCCTCGGCCCGAATGCAACAAGCTCTGGCTTTTTCGTTAGGGGAGGGAACTACGTGAATTCGGCGACACCCGAAGGGATTTGGCGGCTCTTTGGCGTCATTCTTTGGATTGCCGCCGGGATCACGATGATATATATGTGGACACATAAAGGGGCATGAAGGGGATACCCAACCACACAATGCTGGCTATCGTCGCTCCGCTCCTCAGCCAGATTGTGAACGTTCATATGGGGACAGAAGAAGACATGAACGCAGGTCGGCTCCATAGGATATTTGAACTGCTATTTGTTGCGTTGATTGCCGTAGTGTTCGTTGGTTGCGATAGTTCCAGGTCGGTCAGATTTGCCTCTGATCCGCCGGGAGCCAGAGTCACATTCACGGACAGGGCGTACGAAACGCCCTGCTGGACTTTAGTCTATTGGAGCCGAATAACCTGCACCGTATGTGTTCACTAAATCAACGAAAGGAATCCATGAGATCGATGTGTTCAATATTGGGCGTTTTGCTAGTGGTGTTGGCCTGTGACGTAGAGGCAAGGACATGGACCTCTCAAGCCGGAAGCAAGATTGATGCGGATTTCGTCAAAGCCGAGGATGGCAATGTCTGGCTCAAGGCAAGTGACGGCAAGATGTTGATGGTCAGTTTCAATGCGCTTGTAGCGGATGATCAGGCGCATGTCAGGACGCTTTGCAAGGAAATGCAGGAGAAGGCGGCTGCCGCGGCCGCGGCCGCGGATGCAGAGGCAGTCAGGGTAAAGGCTGAATTGCGGGCCGCCGTGCAGGCTAAGTGGAAACCAGGCCAGGTAGCAAGCTACGTCACTGCGGACGAGACTCGGGCATCGTACCATGTGTACATCCCTGCGTCGTTTGATCCGGACAAGCCGCCACCCTTGGTTTACGCATTCTCGCCGAGTGGGAATGGTCGGGGGCAACTGAATTCGATGATGCCGTCTGCTGAAAAGGCGGGGTGGATCGTAGTGGGTTGCGATAAGATAAAGAACGGCATGGAAGAAGGCGAGCTGCGGAAGGAGGCTATCAGGATTGAAGATGCGATTATTGCGGACGTGCAGCAATCCATTCCACATGACGCCAAGCATGTTTATCTCTCTGGTTTCTCCGGGGGTGCCATGCAATCGTACCGACTCACCGCCAGGCGAACCGACATAAAGTTTGCAGGCGTACTGGCTTTCGGTGGCTGGCTTGGCGGCCTTGAATACCAGAAACTTGCTTTTCCCAGAGGTCTGGCAGTCGCCATGATTAACGGAGACGAAGACAATAATGCGAATGCCTGGGTTGACTCTGACAAGAAGGTGCTGAAGAGATATGGTTGGAAATCCGAATACTTTTCATTCCCCGGAGGCCACGCCATGGCACCGCCCGAAGTGATCGATAAAGGCATGGAATGGATTCTGAATCAGCCGCTTCCAAAATGACGTGAAGAGCCAGCAAGCCTTGTCCGTCCATTCATTGCCAGGGCAAGACTTTCCAGCGATTGATGAGGATGTCCGACAGGAATACTGGGCAGAAATCAGAATGCAACCAGAAAGGGCCGACGAGCGGTTTGCCTGACAATCGCCAGCCTATGCCGAATAGTTGAATTCAGAGCCCAACAAAAGCCAGCCTATATCAGGCTCGCCGCCTGAGAGGGCTTAAGTCACCAGTCGAGTAAAAATGTATTGTCAACACGCTGCGCGGCTTGCCATATGTTGATTCGTGACGTTCGCCGACATAATTGACAATTGACAGGGGTATAACCAGTATTATACCTTGATGCCATGAAGACAGCCATATCCATACCTGATGATGTGTTCGCGCGGGTCGAGAGTTTTGCTCATCGTCGCAAGATGACGCGCAGCTCCTTGTTCACGGTGGCAGTGGACGAGTACCTCCTGCACCACCGTAACGATGATGTAACGCGGCGGCTGAACGAAGTGTATGCCAGTGAGGATTCTTCGCTCGACCCTGTATTTGCTCGTCTCCAATCCTTGTCACTTCCGAAGGAGGATTGGTAATGCAACGGGGAGATATCTGGTGGGCCGCGTTGCCGGACCCATTGGGTTCCGAGCCGGGCTACCGCCGCCCTGTCCTGGTCGTTCAGTCAGACGCCTTTACGCGTAGCGCAATCAGGACTGTACTTTGTGCTGCCGTCACCTCCAACCTTAATCTTGGCGCTGCTCCCGGTAACGTCCGTATTGCCGCACGTTCATCCGGTCTTTCGAAACCCTCAGTGGTCAACGTCTCGCAAGTTGCAGCCATCGACCGAACGTTCCTGAGGGAACGGATCAAGACCCTCGACGCGGAGACGATGCGTCAGGTTGATGAAGGTCTTCGCCTGGTGCTCAATCTATAGAATCGAACGATCTCAAGGAAAAGGAGAAGCATATGGATATGTTGACTGGAGTGATGCTGGGGTTCGCGGCCTGGTTCATCCTGCGTGTCGGATTGACCGGCTGGTACACGGTGGGTCCGAACCAGCGGGCGGTGAAGACGGTCTTCGGGCGCGCCCAGCGGTTGGGCAACCTGACAAGCCTTGACGACGTCATCGCCGAGTCCCTGAGGGAAACAGAGAAGGAGCGGTACTGTTATCCGCAAGTCCGGGTCATTATGCCGGGTGGTCCGTATTTCAAGTGGCCGTGGGAACACATACACAAGGTCTCGGTCGCCACGGAAACGGCCAATATGGCGTTTGATCCCGAGTCGCCCTCGGCGAATCGCAACGGCACGGTCCTCGATGCGGTGACGAAGGATCAGTTGAATACGGGCCTGACTGGACAGATCCGGTTCCAGGTGTCTGATCGGAACCTGTATGCCTACATCTTCGGCGTGACCAACCCGATCGCGCATGTGATGGGGTACTTCGTGTCCGTGCTGCGGGAACGGATCGCAACCTTCGAGGCCCCACGGCAATCGGAAGCGACTGGGGCCCCGGAGGCAGTGTTAGTCGAGGGCATCTCGATCAACGACCTGCGCAAGAACCTGCGTGACCTGAATGAGCACATGGATAAGGAATGCCAGTGTTCGCAAGCCCGTTACGGGATTCTGCTCGACGCTTCGCTCATTACGGGAATAGACCCGCCGCAAGAGGTGGAATCGGCGTTGGCGGCGATCAACACGGCGCACAATCAGGTGTCCTCGGACATCAGCCTGGCGACCGCCGCCGCGGACCAGCGCATCGTCGAATCCAGGCGTGCGGTGGAAATCGAGACGCTCAAGGCGGAAGCGGAGGTCGAGCCGCTGCGGCGTCTGGCCG
>JAIFLS010000179.1 GCA_020048935.1 bacterium
CGGCATGGAGGGCGAGGTTGGCATAGACAGCCAGTGCGCAAAGCCAGGCAACCGTCAGGTTCGGCATCAGCCGCGAGGCGTGCAGGAGCTTAAGGCCGGGTGTGCGCCGTCGGCTGAAGGGCCAGAGCAGGTTGCTTCCCATGTAGCCGAACTGGTCGAGCAGCAGGTGCGTCGCATACGCAACGCCCGCGATCACGCCCGCCAGCGGATTCCACAAGGCGGCAGACGCAAGGGCGAGGATACCACCGAGCGCGGCGCTGTGACTGCCGTGGCGCTTCCAGGGAGCGAACCGCGCCGTCACGCCACCGTCCCCGTCATCAGGCGTGATCTGGAAATGCGGCCCATCACCGGTGTCCACGTCGATGGCGGCAGTGAAATCCAACCGCAATCGTGACGTGAACGCGGCGCTGGCCGTGCGCAGGGCGTCGGGCGCACCGGCGGCGGGTACGGGGCGACCGGCGCGGTTGACGATGTCGGTCAGGGTGACCGTGACCTGCCGCGATCCCGGGTCCAGGTGCAGCCGGTAGCGCTGCCAGCGGTCGCGGCCCAGCCGGATGGTATGCAGGCGTAACCGGAAGGGGCGGCGGCGGTGGGCGGTGGTGTCGATGGCCTCGGCAACGGTATCGGCAAGGATCTGCGGATCGGGTGCCAGCGGGTCGACCGCTACCTCCACATCGTGGGGATAGAAATAGCGGATAAGACGGGAGTCGAGCACATCCGGCAGCAGGGCCGTGATGCCGCCCAGCAGGAAGAAAAGCGGGTTGCCCCCGGCGGCGGCGGTCACCGCTGTCGGAAAACAGCTCGCCACCGCCAGCCCGCTCATGAAATGCGCGGCCGCGTTCATCGGGTATCCCTGGGAATCTCGTTTTCGGCGTGGTTTGTTGTAGTGCGCATATCTTATCCGGTAGGCGTATAATTCTCCGTATACCGTATTCCTCCGCAATTACGCAATGACAAAGCGAGCAGGCCGGTGTAGGATGGGATGCCTTTTGACAACAGAGGAGGAATGGACATGCGCAAGACGGATCGGATTTATGTGGCGGGCCATCGCGGGATGGTGGGAAGTGCCCTGGTGCGTGGGTTGGAACGTCGAGGGTACGCGAATATCGTCATGGCCGACCGTGCGGTGCTGGATTTACGCGACGCGCCGGCGGTGCGGGCGTTCCTGGCGGCGGAGAAGCCGGATGTGGTGATCGGCGCGGCGGCGCGGGTGGGCGGGATCTATGCCAACAGCACGTATCCGGCGGAGTTCATATATGACAACCTGTCGGCGGCACTGAACCTGACGCACGAGGCCTGGCGCGCCGGGGTCACCGGAATCGGCCCTGCTGAGCGGGCCGCTGGAGCCGAGCAACGAGGCCTATGCCGTGGCCAAGATCGCCGGATTGAAACTCTGCCAGCACTACCGTGCGCAGTACGGCGTGATCTATCACTCGGTGATGCCGACGAACCTGTACGGGCCGGGGGACCACTACGACCTGATGAATTCTCACGTGCTGCCCGCGCTGCTGCGCAAGATGCACGAGGCGAAGCTGGCGGGCGCACCCGCCGTGCCGATCTGGGGCAGCGGTGCCCCGCGCCGGGAGTTCCTGCATGTGGATGATTGCGCAGATGCGATCCTGCACCTGCTTGAGCTGGATGCGCCGCCTGACCTGGTGAATATTGGTACCGGCAGCGATGTCACCATCCGCGAGCTGGCCGAGACCGTCCGCCGCGTGGTCGGGTTCGAGGGCGAGTTGGCGTTTGACGCCACGAAGCCCGACGGCACCCCGCGCAAGCTCTGCGACACCACCCTGCTGCGTTCGCTGGGTTGGTCACCGTCGATTTCGCTGGAAGACGGGCTGCGCTCGACCTATGGCGACCTGCTGAAACATCTCCAGTCGGGCACGGTGCGCGGCTGGAGCACCGCCGATGACCGGCGGTAGCCGGCAATGTACGCTTGAGTGTATGGCTTGAGTGTGCTTGAATGCTGTCAACTGCTTAGGAGCACAAGATGGTTACCCAGAAACAGATTGCCCAATTCGGGAGGCGACTCGCTGCGCTGTTTCATCCCGAACGCATAGTCCTTTTCGGGTCATATGCGTACGGTTCGCCGGGGCCGGATTCAGATGTTGATCTCTTGGTTGTCATGCCTCTGCACGAGAACCCGATTGACAAATCCGTTGAGATGCGGATGAAGCTGCGTCCAGGATTCCCGCTGGATTTGCTTGTTCGCACCCCGTCCAAGATTCGGGAGAGGCTGGCCATGGGGGATGATTTTATCCGGGATATCCTGGAGAATGGCAAGGTTCTTTATATGGCGACTCACCGCTGAATGGATTACCAAGGCCGCGGCCGATTTCGCGATTGTTGAACGCGAATCCCGTGCGCTTTCCTATCTATCCGACTACGCGGTGAATTTCCGATATCCAGGAGAAAGTGCCGATCGTCATACCGGCTTGCAGGCCCGGTCTTTCTGCCGGGGGTTCCGTAAGGCTGCTCGCACAGCGCTTCGGGTTGAATGACCTACGCAACCCGTTGAGAGGCATTAAAAAATATGTGGATGTTTGCATGTATTGCCGGATCCTCATTGTCTCGGACGGCATGCGCTGTGAGAATACCGCTTAAACAGACTGGAAGGGCAGAAAACGATGAAGCTGCGTGAATCTGTCGTGCTGATCCTTGCTGCGGGGCTTGTGGTTACGGTCGGCCTGTTGGTCTTGGTTATACAAACCGAACGGCAACGGTCCGAGGTCGAGCAAGCCAGGAGCGATGCTCTCGAACGTCAACAAAGCGAGATGCGACGTACCCTCGGGGAAACGCTGGAACAATTATCCGTTGAACGTAATGCCCGCGCTACAGTTGAACAGGATCTGCTGTCGAAAGATGATGTGCTGAAGACAACACGAGCAAGCTTTCTCCAGGAACTTGCCGAAAAAGGGGAGCAGCAACAGCAACTTTTGCAGAGACTCACAGAACAACGCCGATTATTGGAAGCTGACCGACAAAAATGGAAATTGGAACTAGAGGATGAGAAGCACCGTATAAATGATCTGGAAGAGCAACTCGAAGAGAGTCAACGCGAGCGTGAATACTATAAAACACTTTATGTTGAATTGCGGCGAATAAAGGATCAACAAATCCTAGTCGAAGGTGACAGCGAAAAGGTGCCTGCGGCAATCATTAACGCTTTTCGGGGTAGGTTGGTAAGCCAAGGTCTTGACAGCTTGTTCGGAACGGTGCGATTCCTGGGAGATGGCTATTATGGCGCTTTCTTCAAGACTAGTATGATGGATCCGCCATTAATTCGTCAAACCTATCTAACCAATCGCGATGCCAGTGTCTGGTACGACAAGACCTCCGTTGAACTGTATTTTCGGGATCGTTACGGTGCGCGGGCAGAATTCGATACGTTCGATATGTCCCTCCTTGATGAGATGATCATGTGGACTTTGACTCGACTTGAAGGGAATGGCAAAGGATTGTATGTCATCAGGGGACTCGACGATATTCAGGGGATTGACAAGAGCAAAGTGCAGCCCGCTATCCTGTCCCTGAATATGGAAATCGTTAAACGGGAATGGCATCCGGACGGAACAGACGCTGTCGAACGGGAGATCGTGTTCTACTGTTATTACAAGCTTGGTGGTGCTCTGATTCGCAACCGGATTCTGTTTGATGATAATGGGCGTATAAAAGATCTTGAGTCGACTCTGCTGGCTTTTGATCTAGGCGACTATTTTTATGCGCTTTGATGTGGAATCAAATGAGCTTGCCGTGCTGCCAGAAGCCTTGGCCATTGTTCAGCCAGATCTGAACAGGTCAAAGGCCCGTTACGTTTACCAGCAGATGTTTACCGCATATTTGGCGATCTCAGGATCCTTCGTTACCAGTCTGGCTTTCTCTGCCTGGGCCTGCGCGACCAGAATGCGATCAAAGGGATCGCGGTGATGGTGGGGCAATTGAACGATGTGCAACGAATGACTCAGGGTTATCGGCAGGACAGAGAAGTCGTTCTTGTGTAGATGTTTCTTAAGAAATCCCGCCAGTTCTGAATTAATGGAAAGTTTCCCTGAGCCGGTCTTGATTGCCATTTCCCATGCCGAGGCGACACTGAAGAAGACTTCGTTGTTTGCGTCCGAAATGGCATCATGCGCCGCTCTGGAAAGTCGATCATCGTTGCCGATCCACCAGAGAAAGGAATGGGTATCGAGCAGGAGTTTCATGACCCCCAGTCCTGTAGTTCTGCTTCCGACAGGGGCGCGTCGAAGTCGTCCGACATCTGGAACTCCCCTGCTGCCGATCCTGGGTTTCGCTTTGAAGGATGCGGTGCCCTGTAAGGTACGATGCAGACAACCGGATGACCGGCTCTTGCAATGATAACTTCATCTCCCGCCATTGCCCGATCAACAAGTCGCGAGAAGTGCGTTTTTGCTTCGTAAATGTTTTCTGTAATCGTCATGGTGGAATTATTGACTAGACCATATGGTCAAGTCAATATGATTATCAACCAAAAACCAGATTACTTGGTTCGGCGCGATGCGATTCCGCTGGTAGACGGGCTTCATGCGGACTATAGTGACCGGCTGTATGTGAGTATGTGATGTATGTGGGTAATGACGTCCACACCCGCACACTCGCGTACCTACGCACGGGGAGCGGTATATGGCGGTTGAAGCAGGCAGCGAAGTGGATCTTGAGATTGTGGACATGGCTTATGGCGGGAGCGGGGTCGGCCGGCTTGACGGCATGGCCGTTTTCGTGCCGGGCTGCCTGGATGGCGAACGGGTGCGCGTGCGGCTGGAGGTGGTCCATAAGCGCTATGCCGAGGCCGGGCTGCTGCAGATCCTGACGCCATCGCCCCATCGACATCAACCGTCCTGCCCGCTGTCGGACCGTTGTCCGGGCTGCGCCTATCAGCATGTGGACTATCCGGAGGAAGTTGCGATCAAGCAGCGGCAGCTTGCCTCGCTGCTGCAACGCATGGGCGGTCAGGAGTCGGTCACGATGGACGAGGCCGTGCCCGCGCCAAGCGAGCTGGGTTACCGCAACAAGGTCGTGCTGCACAATGGTCCGGAGGGGCAGTTAGGCTACTACGGCCGCGATAACCGCACGGTGATCGACGTCGCCCGTTGCCCGCTGGCCGTGGAGGCGATCAATAACGACATCGCCGCCGTGCGTGCCGATACGGCGTACACGCAGTCGCTTCCGCCACGCGCCTCGGTGACCTTCCGCTGGACGGAGACCGATGGCGTGCGGCACTGGAAGGACGGCGACGGTGCCGGCGGCCCCGTGACCGAGAAGACGCCCATTGGCGAGGTCCGACTCCCGGCGGGCGGGTTCGCGCAGGTGAACAACGCCGTGGCGGGCAAGCTGGTGGAGGCGGCCGTCCGCTGGATCAAGGACCAGGCCCCTGAGTTCCTGGTCGATCTCTACTGCGGAGCCGGGGTCTTCGCGCTGGCTGCCGCGCAGGCAGGGGTGCCGAATGTGCTGGGGGTGGAAGTCAATGGCCCGGCGATCCGCGCGGCCAAGACCAACGCGCGCCAGCTCAAGTTGGCGGGGATGAAGTTTGCGGAAGGGGATGCCGCGGAGTTTTTCGTCCAGGCTATCCAGCAGGTGGATGCCGACCGCACGGCGGTGATCGTCGATCCGCCGCGCGAGGGGCTTTCGCCCGCGCTTTGCGAAGCGCTGCTGAAACACCGTCCGGCCAGCCTGCTCTACATCTCCTGCGCCCCCGATACCCTGGCCCGCGACCTCAAGCGCCTGACGGCGGAAGCCTACGTGCTCGAACGCTGCCAGCTGTTCGATATGTTCCCCCGCACCGCCCACTTCGAGACCATGGCGATCCTGCGGACGAGGGTGGGATCGTTCGGATGATACGCGGCATGCGCTTGTAGCCGGGGTCGGTGACCCCGGCTGCGCATGGGTTGGCAAACGGGAGAGAAGCTTAGCCATTTGCATTCTCATGCGCAGCGGCTCGCGAGGACGCTTGCCCCCCAGAGTACAAGCGACGGTCGGGCGAGGCGCCACGACCTACATGCTGATGCGCGGAAATCGGTGAACGAGAACGGCGACGAGAACGGAAAACGAGTGGGCATTTGAATCGTCATCCGTTCTCGTCGCCGCTATCGTCAACCGAAATAGGCAGATAAAACGCGAAACTATAGGCAGGGAAGGTGAATGCGGAGCGCGACCTCCGGTGCCCTTGCTTTTTTTCCTTTCACGCCGCGCCGATATGCGGTACACCTGAACACATGACGAATTGGCGGTGGCGCACCGTCCAGGAATTTAAATATCATCCGCTTCCGGGCGCGCAAATCCGGAACCGGCAGGCAACAGAGGAGCATTCGCAATGGCAGCATATGAGATGGAAGGCACCGTCAAACTGATCGACAAGGAAATGACATTCCCGAGCGGCTTCTCGAAGCGCGAATTCGTCATCACCACCGAAGGCGAACGTTTTCCCCAGGACATCAAGTTCGAGTGCCTGAAGGACAAGACCGCCCTGCTGGATAAATTCAAGGAAGGTCAGAAGATCAAGGTCACGTTCGACATCAGCGGCCGCGAATACAACGGCAAGTATTTCGTCAATCTCGTCGCCTGGAAGCTCGGCGACCCGGCGTCCGGGGGAGCCTCGCCTGCCTCGAAAGACGAGCCGCCGTTCGACGAGAACGACGCCCTCGGCGATGATCCGGAGATCCAGTTCTAGCCCGAACTATTTTCACTTTAAGCGTGAAACGGTGGTGTGCGCCTGCTAATATGGCCGCATGAACTGGATTGTGGACATAGCGCTGGAGCTTTGGGGCACACTGCAGGAAATGGCGCCCTACCTGCTGTTCGGGTTTGCCGTGGCCGGAGTGCTTTCAGTCGTGGTCTCGGCAGATATCGTGGCCCGGCATCTCGGGGGCCGTGGCATGGGCAGTGTCCTTCGCGCCGCCATCTACGGGGTGCCGCTGCCCCTGTGCTCGTGCAGTGTGATCCCGGTTACCCTGACCCTGCGGCGTCAGGGGGCCAGCCGGGGCGCGGCGACCGCCTTCCTGCTCTCGACGCCCCAGACCGGGGTTGACAGCATCATGGTCACCTACGGCATGCTGGGCCCGCTGCTGGCGGTCTACCGTCCGCTGGCGGCCTTCCTGACGGGGGTGATCGGCGGCGGGCTGGTGAATGCGCTGACCCGCAACCAGCCCGATACGCCGCCGACGCCCGAGGAGCATTGCGCCTGCTGCAAGAACGGCGAGCATCACCAGCCCGCGAATCCGGTGCTGCGTGCCTTGCGGCACGGGTTTGTGACATTGCCGGCCGATGTCGGGGGTTCGATGCTGGTGGGCCTGCTGGTGGCTGGCCTGATCGCGGCCTTTGTGCCCGATGCCCTGTTTGATGGGGCGCTCGGCAGCGGCCTGGTCGGGATGCTGGCGATGATGGTATTCGGCATCCCGCTCTACGTCTGCGCCACGGCCTCGGTCCCGATCGCGGCGGCACTGATCGCCAAGGGGGTCGATCCGGGCGTGGCGCTGGTTTTCCTGATGACCGGACCGGCCACCAATGCCGCCGGTATTGCCGCCGTCTGGAAGATGATGGGACGGCGAACGGCGCTGATCTACCTCGGTACGGCCGCCGGTACCGCGCTGGCCGCCGGTTTCCTGCTGGACCTGCTGATTGCCAATACCCCGCTGACCGTGCCCGTGCCCTGTCACACGGAGCATGCCGACCCGCTCCTGCCGTCGCTTTTCGCCATCGCCCTGATCGTGGTCCTCCTCGCGCCGACGCTGCGCAAGTGTTACCGGCGTGTGCGGGGGTGAATGTGTGAGCGTTATGTGAGTGTGGGGGTAGGGTGCGTTTTTATTAGTAGCCCAGTTGCGCCGCAACTGAGGCAGCGCGGATGTGAGTGCGGGTTCGCATATCGCGTGAATATGGCAGGCAACCGTGTGCTTACAACACGAAAGCCGCGCTCGCGGCGCGAGCGGGCTACAGTTGGGGAATTTGTTTATGACATCATCTGAACTTGAATGCCGCTCGTCCGCCGTCACGCTTTCCGACATGGAGATCTTCATCTTCCCGGAACTGATGTTCAGCCTGGTGCTGGCCAACATCATGTCGCCGCGCATCTGGCGCTGGCTGGATGACCCCTGGTTCGAGGGGATCGAGGCGATGTCGCCCTACAAGCGCATCACGCGCATGAAGCAGTACATCATGGACCACTACGACTTCAACCTCGACCTCGACACCTGGGGACTGACGCGCGCCGAGACCGAGCTGGCGCGGTTTTCCGACTTCATCGACCGCGAGACGCTCAGCCAGTCCAATGCGCTCTTTGGCTACGAGGGCGACAAGTACTATTTCGATATCGATATCCGCACCCACTTCGGCCTCGACAAGTACGAGGGCAGCGTCATCCCGTACTGGAAGACCGAGACCGTCGAGGCGATGGACGCCTTCCGGTTCCGCGAGGGCTATGCGGCCGGAGCGGGGGAATGCGTCTCGCTGGCGGCCCTGTATGCCGCCGCGCTCTTTATTGTCGCCCGTATCCCGCTGGAGGATATCTATCTGCTGGCCACCCCGCTGCATTCGCAGAACTTCGTGCTGGTCAACGACGGGATACTGACCAACAACCGTCGCCTGGTGACCAAGAACATGTGGTTCAACGGAACCGCGCTGTCGGCCCAGGCGCGGCGGGCGCTGGAGAATGAGCGCGTCACGATCGTCTCGCACATCACCGGTCACATCCACACGATCTACGACGAGGCGACGATCGACCCCGGTGCCTACCGCCGTTTCGGCACGGCGCTCTCGGATTTCCTCAAGACGCCGCTGACGCGCGAGGTGCTGGGTAACTTCATGCGGCAGGCCGCCGAGATGCAGAAGTGCTTCCAGCTCCGCTGGCAGGTGAAGGGGGCCGATTGCTATATCCCTGCCGAGAAGGCCTTCGCCTACGAGAACGGCAGTTCCTACCGCATCACCGACAAGACCCGCGAGAAGCTGCTTTCGGAGATTGACCGCGAGGAGTTCGCGTGCCAGCCGCTGCCGCGGCGGATCGTGCTCAACGACCTGGAGGCGTTCATCGATGAACGGTCGGTGGATATCGACAATCCCGCGGATACGTCCGCGCTGGAAAAACAGTTTGCCTGCGACTGCCTGGACGCCAGTCTCGCCATCAAGACACTGATCCGCTTCTGCCATATCCGGCCCCGCCTGCCGGAACTCGCCCCGAAGCGGCTGACCCCTCCTGCCGCCCCGCTGGACATCACGCACGCGATGGGTCGCGAGGGGATCATCGCCCGCCTCGAACAGCTTCGGGCCGGGAATCCGGCGGCCGACCTGGCGTTCTACGCTTACCGCGACCTGAACCGTACGCCTCACGAGGCCTTCCTGAAAGCCTGCATCGAGCGCAACCCGGTCAGCATCGAGGGTGCAGGGAAGCTGGACGATGAGGCGCTGCTGGCGCGCATTGCCGCCCTGCCGGACGAATCGATCTATGACGATCGCGGCCGCCTGGCCCAGCCCGACGAAGTCTGGAACTTCGGGCGCGGGGACGGTCTGGAGAAGGCCCTGCTACTGGCTGGCATCCTGTACAAGCGCCGGGCGGAACCCGTCACCATCACGATCACGGAAACCACCGCTACCCTCGCCACGGGCGATTTCAGCCACCTGGCGTTTCCCAGCGTAGCCGCGACCTTTCACCCCCCGTGCCCGGGGCGCCGTCGTAGTTCTCATTTTGGCCTCGGGCAGTCCGAAGGGCGTGTTGATTTATTCGGATACACAACGGGAGGGACAGCGTCTCGCTGTCCGGGCGCCCGTCCAAACACCTCGCGCTTTCCTTAAATGGCTTCGCCAATCACATTCTCATGCGCAGCGGACGCCGAGGACGGCGTCCCTCCCGGTGGCGGACGCCGCTCACGGAATAAATCAACATCCCCTTCAGCCTGTTCCCCGAATCGTCTCTGACGCCATAATGAGAATTACTGCCCTTTTTGTTTGGCCTTGCCTTTACGGCTGCTTTTCTGCGATATTTCCCCGTTTTCAAGCAGCGCGCGGGCGGCGAACGCATTTTTCCGCGCGAGGACAACACCGGAAGCGAGACGAGCATGACAAGCATGGACAAGCATTACGACCCGCATACCATCGAGGCGAAATGGATGGCGCACTGGATGGAACACGGCTGTTTCCACGGCGATGCTGCCGAGGGTGGCGAGCCCTATTGCGTGATGATCCCGCCGCCGAACGTCACCGGCATCCTGCACATGGGCCACGCGCTCAACAACACGATCC
>JAIFLS010000118.1 GCA_020048935.1 bacterium
ACAGCTTGAAACATCGGGTGGAATACGCGGTATTCTGCTTCTGGGGATGGGCATTCGCGACCGTGCCCTACCGGGTGGCGCTGGCGCTGGGGTGGGGCGTCGCCTGGATCGGGCATTACCTTGTGCGTTACCGTGTCTCGCTGGTGCACCGCCGTATCCGCGAGGTTTTCCCGGATATGCCTCCCCGACGGGTGCGCCATGTCGCCTGGATAAGCTGGCGCAACTTCGTGTTCAATATCGTGGATACCTTCCGGCTGCCACGGATCAATGAAGCGTGGCTGCGGCGCTACATGGTCGATTATGATCATACGGTTGGGCTGGTCCGCCAGAACCTGCCGCCCGGAGCTGGTGCGGTGGGCGTCTCGCTGCATATGGGCAGTGCCGAGGTGTTCGCCGTCAGCCTGCAGCAGATGGGGGTGGATGTCTTCGTGATCACCGGGGCACAGAAAAACAAGCTGGTGGATGCCAAACTCAACGCCATGCGGGGGGCGACCGGGATTGATTGCATTCCGAAGAGTGCTGGATCCGCCCTGCTCAAGCAGGTCTTCCGTCGTCTCAAGCAGGGTGGAGTGCTGACGATGCTGGCTGACCTGCGGCAGCCCTATGGCGGTGTGGATGTCGACTTTCTCGGCGGTCGTGCCAGCGTCGTTCCGGGCATGGGCCTTTTCGCGAAGAAGTGCGGTGTGCCCGTGGCGTCCTCGATCATCACGCGCGAAGGATGGGTTCGGCATCATCTGAAGGTTTTCCCGACGGTGCAACCGGATGAGGCGCTTTCAACGGAAAACGATGTGCAGCGGATGACGCAGATTGTGTTCAATCACTTCGACCGGGCGATACGGGAGCGGCCGGAGCAGTGGTTCTGGTACAACAAGAACTGGGTACTGGCACCGGTTCGCCAGCCTGCCCCGGCAGCGGGAGGGGCAGCGTGATGGGCAAGGCATTCGAGGCGGTTGAACGGCATGTGCTGGTGACGGGCTGCTCGTCGGGTATCGGACGGGCTACGGCCGAGGTGCTGCGCGCACGCGGCTGGCAGGTGTATCCGACCGCCCGGCGGCTGGAGGATCTGGAGCGGCTGCGCCAGGACGGGTTCCAGCCGGTCAAGCTGGATGTGGCCGATCCGGCCTCGGTGGAGGAGGCCGTCGAGGATGTGCTTGAACTGAGCGAGGGCCGGCTTGGCGCGGTGGTCAACAATGCCGGGGTGGCTCAGTTCGGTGCGGTGGAGGATCTGACGCGCGACGCGGTTCGCCGCCAGTTCGAGATCAACACGTTTGGTGCGCTGGACCTGACCAATCGCCTGATCCCGCATTTCCGCGGACAGGGCAGGGGCCGCATTGTGAACGTCAGTTCGGTATATGGCCGCGTGACCGCGCCGATGGTCGGCTGCTACTGTGCCTCGAAATACGCGCTGGAGGCGTTTTCAGACGCCATGCGAATTGAGCTGCGGGCGGAGGGGATCGCCGTCTCCTTGATCGAGCCGGGGCCGATCTTTTCCGAATTCCGGACAAAATCCGCGGATCATTCGGTTGTGGGCTTTGATATGGGTGCCGGGCGGTTCGGGGCGCGTTACCAGCGGCGTATGGCCAAGGCCAAGGCCGGGCAGCGGCGGGATTTGTTTACCCGGCCGCCGGAGGCGGTGGCGGTCAAGATCGCGCATGCGCTGGAGTCACGCCACCCGAAAACACGCTATTGCGTAACCGTACCCGCGTATCTCGGCGCGTTCCTGCGCCGGTTCGCCCCCGATTCCCTGCTGGATCTGATGCTGGTCAAAAGCGCCCGCGTGTAGATTCCGGCCCATCGGCTTGGGCCGTTTGTCTTTCAGGGGAACGGAAGCGGGGCCGTTCCATTTAGGCGAGCCCTTTGCTATCATGTCATGTCCGCCGCCGCCTTGGCATGGGAATGGATCAGGATTGGTACGCTTTATGACAGGGGTAGGCACCGCAGAGGCGCATGCTGACGGTTTGGTCGGCGGCGGCGCGAAGGGCGCGTTTGATTGCCGGTGACTGCGCGTCGCCGTCCAGATCCACGAGAAAGGCGTATTCCTGGCGCTGGCCTCGGATGGGGCGGGATACCAGCCGCGAAAGGTTGATGCCTTCGGAGTGTAGGATGCCGAGGAATTGATAGAGACTACCGGGGCGGTTCTGCAGGCGTATCGCCAAGGTTATTTTTGCGCCGCGCGGCAGGCATTGGGGGCGTGCGGAGATGACAATGAAGGAGGTGACGTTGGGCGTTTCCGTCGCCACGGGGAAATGCAGGATGTCAAGGCCGTACTGGCGTGCCAGGTTGCGGGATCCCAGAGAGGCTGTATGCAGATCTTCAGCGGCCAGGGCGGCAGCGGCCGAGGTGCTCGGGGCCTCATGCTTCTCGATGCCTTTGAGGTTGTGGGCGATCCATGGCGCGCAGTGCGCCAGCGGGACGAAATGCGAGTAGAGCCGCTTGGGAGTGAAGTCCTTGTGCCCGAGCAGGGCCAGTTTCACGTCCAGGGATAGCTCCTCGATGATATGCACCGGTGGCTTGTTGTCCAGGAGAATGTCCACGGTCTCGTTGATCGCGCCGCCGGATGAGTTCTCGATGGGAATCACGCCGAATGCATCCTTGTTCCCGGCCACGAAGTTGCAGACGTCCAGGATACCCGCTAGCGGGATCATGCGAGCCATCGCAAACCGCTTCTTGGCGACCAGATTCGAGTAGGTGCCTAGTGGCCCGAGGAAGGCGACGGTGTTCTGGCTGGACATGATGGGTTCCCCCTGCGGATTCTGTCTGTGGTCGGGTTTAATTGACATGGCGGCACTTTAGCAGTTGCACGTGCCCGAAAAAAGCGCAAAAAATCAATCCTTGCGGGATTTCCTTGTCAGCGCAGGGCACGAGGGTCGAGGGCATCGCGCAGGGCGTCGCCGATAAGGTTGAGTGCGAGCAGGGTGGCCGAGAGGGTGACGCCGGGGAAAATGAGCATCCAGGGGTAGCTTTCCATCATGCGTGCCCCGTCGCCGATCAGCAATCCCCACGAACTCATCGGGGCCCGGATGCCAAGGCCGAGGAAGCTCAGGAACGACTCCAGCAGGATGACGCGCGGGACGGTCAGCGTTGTGTAGACAATCACCGGTCCGATCACGTTCGGCACGATATGGCGAGCCAGGATGCGGGCATGCGAGTAGCCGAGCACCCGCGCGGCGCGGATGAACGTCTGTTCGCGCAAGGCCAGCACCTGGCCGCGCACGATGCGGGCCATGGTCAGCCATTCCACCGCACCGATGGCGACGAAAAGCAGCAGCAGGTTACGGCCGAACACCACCATCAGGATGATCACGAAAACAGTGAAGGGCAGGGCGTAGAGGATGTCCACGATCCGCATCATGAGGTTGTCCGTGCGCCCACCGGCGTAGCCGGACAGCGCGCCGTAGGCCACCCCGATGCAGAGCGAGACGAACGTCGCGCAGAGCCCGACCGCCAGCGAGATCCGTCCGCCGTGCAGCAGGCGTGAAAGCAGGTCGCGCCCCAGGTCGTCGGTCCCGAGCCAGTGCGCCGCCGATGGCGGTGTGGCCCCTAGTTCGAGATCCTGCAGCGTATGCGGGTAGGGGCTGATCACGGGAGCCAGTAACGAACTGGCGGCCAGCAGTACGAGCAGGATCAGTGCTCCCACTGCCGGGCGGTTACGACGGAACCGGCGCCAGGCGAGGACGCGGGGCGGGGTGCCCTGGGCAATGGGTGTGTCGGTTGCCGTACTCATGTGTGCATCCTCAGGCGTGGATTCAGGACGACTAGCAGCAGATCGACGAGCGTGTTGAACAGCACGACCAGGACCGAATAGAAGACCACCAGTCCCAGCACGAGTGTGTAATCGCGATTGAACGCGCTGGCGACGAACATTTTCCCCATGCCGGGAATATCGAAGATCGTCTCGGTGACGAACGAGCCGGATATCAGGCCGGCCACGGCGGGGCCGAGAAAAGAGATCACCGGGAATATTCCCGGCTTGAGCGCGTGGATGCCGACGATCCTGCATTCCCCGAGGCCCTTGGCCCTGGCCGTGCGGATATAATCCTGGGGCAGTACCTCCAGCATACCGGCCCGTGTCAGGCGAGCGATGTAGGCGGCATAGGTCGCTCCCAGGGTGATCGCGGGCAGCACCCGGTCGGAGGGCGTATACCAGCCTGTCGCGTTGAACATGCCGGCGTGGAGCGCGAATACCAGCACCAGCAGCGGGCCGAGCACGAACGCGGGAATGCAGATGCCGGCCATGGACAGGGTCATGGGAACGGTGTCGAGCGCGCTGTTGGGCCGGATGGCCGCCGTGATCCCGGCGGCCAGGCCGATCACCAGTGCCACCAGCAATGCCCACAAACCGAGTTCAAGCGAGACCGGGAAGGTCTCGGCAATCATGTCGTTCACCGAGCGTCCCGGATATTTCAGGGAGGGTCCCAGGTCGCCGCGCAGCAGGTTGCCGAGATAGCGGACGTACTGGATGTGCAGGGGCGCATCCAGGCCGTAGTGGCGGTTGAGTTGCTCGATGGCCTGTGGCGGGTACTGCTTCTCGTCGGTAAAGGGTCCCCCGGGCGCCATGCGTACGAGCAGGAAGGTCAGCGTCACCGTTGCCAGGAGCACCGGGATCATCGAAAGCAGACGTCGCAACAGGAATTTCAGCATGACGGGAACTATGGCTACCATCGCGCCTGCTGTCAAGCAACGCGCATATTATGGATAGGGCACAGCCCCGCTTAATGTTCAACGTAATGTTCAACGGTGACAGATATCGCTTGATCCTCGGGCAAGGATAAGGCTACTGTCTATGTCATTTCGATTTGGCAGTGATCCGTTTCTAATAGGATGGGTGCATGTCTATATATGAGCAATCCATTTTCCTGATTCCTGTTTACAATGAAGAGGCGAATCTGATTCCACTGCTTGAAGAGTTGCGGGGGGTGGCCCCATCGGCTGCTGTCTGTTTCATCAATGATTGTTCACTCGATAATACCGAGAAAGTCCTGAAAACGCTGGATTGTGATTTCATATCGTTGCCGTGCAATCTCGGAGTTGGCGGGGCCATGCAGGCAGGGTTCCGTTATGCCTATGCCAAGGGATACCGGTACGCGATCCGGATTGATGGAGATGGCCAGCATCCGCCAGGCGAAAGTCGCAAGCTTGTCGAACGCATGTCCGTCGGAGACGTCGACATGGTTGTGGGGTCGCGTTTTCTCGGGGATCGTTCCTACACGAGTACCTGGTACCGCCAAGTCGGGATTTTCGGTTTGGCGGCGATGCTCAGTGCCGCCTGCCGTCAGAAAATCACGGATCCGACATCCGGATTCCAGATTGTGAACCGCGCGGTGATGGGCTATTTCGGGCATCAATACCCCGTTGACTATCCTGAGCCTGAGGCATTAGCCTTGTTGAGTCGGCAGGGCTATCGATACTGCGAGGTCGGTACGCGGTTCCGTGCAAGGCAGAAGGGGACATCGAGCATTCGTCACTGGGGCACGATCTATTATCTGTTCAAGGTCAGCATTGCCTTGTTTGTTGATCGGTGCCGGGCGATCGATCCCCGCTATGACCGTCGAAATGCGGAGAACTGGATATGACGCTGCCGCAGTTGTTTTCGTCCATTGCAGGGGGTGGTATCTGTATCGCCAGCTTGTGGGGGTTCGTGTCCTGCCGGACCCGCCGTTTCCGCGCCTTGATCTGGCTGGGGATCGGGTTGGCGATGTTGTACGCGGGATTTCGTCCCAGTATGATCGAGTGGGTTGGCCCTGATAGTGCCGATCTGCGGCTTCGGCTTGTCGTGGCCTTGCTGAGTTTTATCGTGATTACCGTGACGCTGGAGGCTATCCGTGTGTCGCGGATGCAGGAGCGCTATGCCTTCCTGTGGCTGTTGACAGGGGCCGTGCTGTTTGTCGGTGCCGTCTGGTCGGACGTGGCGATTGTGGTTTCCAGGTTAACCGGCATGAGTTACACAGCCTCGGTCATGGTGGTCATCTTCTCGTTTTTCATCTTTGTTCTTTTCCACTTGTGCGTGACTCTCAGCAGCCAGCAGGACCGCCATGCCAAACTGGTTCGTGAACTGGCCTTGGTGGAAGAACGGCTTCGCCGTGTGGAGGAGGCTCGTGACCATGCCGGGCCGCGCGGGCTGCCGCCGGCGGATAATCATCAAACGCCGGGATCTGGCTGCGGGAAGGAGCCTTCCGTTTGATTCTGTTTGCAGGTGCCTTGATTCTCGTCTGGCTGATAGCGCTAGCGGCAACGGCCATGCATTTGTCCGGGATGCGGTGGCGTGTGTCTTGGGTGGCGGTGTGTGGTTTGCTCATTTGCCTGTTGCCTGTGTTGCTGTTTCTGTTGCGTCCAGATGAGGAAATGGAGGCGGGAGAGGATCCGGCGGGATACCTGCACAGGGCTATTTCACTCGCACGTGAACAGCGGCTTGGATTTGTGGATGCCGGGTTGGCTCTGGTGTCTGCCGAAGAACGTCCCCTTTTCCGCTATGGACACGCCGGATTCCTGGCGACGAAGGATGCGGTGTTGTGGTCGCCGAATATGCAATCGATGGAGGTCGGTCCGCATTTCCTGCCAGCCTATTCCATTCTATTATCGGTCCCCGTATCGCTTGGATTCCCTTATGGAGCTTTCTGGATCAGCCCGTTGCTGGCCTTGCTGGGGGCGCTCCTGCTTGGATTGCTGGTCCGGGGGCTGACTGACTCCACATGGGCGGGGTGGCTCGCCGGCGGGGCTTACCTGCTTAATCCCGTCGCGGCCTGGAATGCCCGCGCTCTCCGGGCGGAATGGCCTGCAGCGGTGCTGGTGTTGGGAGGCCTCGTGCTGTTGCAGGCATGCTGGACCACGAGTCGGCCGTTGAAAGGCTGGGTTGGTTGGCTGGCGGGGTTTTCTTTTGCCGGAGCCATGCTGTTTCATATCACCGCTCTCTATATCCTGTTGCCGGTTATGGTGGTTGTGTTGTGGGATCGTATAAGACAACCGCTGTCATTCTGGATTGGTGTGGCGATGGGTTTTGGATTGCTGTTTCTGCAACTCGTCTATGTGAGTGATCCCTATTGTGTTCTGCCGCAGTTCAGCACTTGGCCACGCCGAACGGGGCTCATGGTTGGAGGCAGTCTGCTGATCGGGCTTCCGCTGGTTGCCGGTAGGCTCTGGCACTGGTGGACCAACAGGACCAATCGGTCGACACGCGGGTTGGCTAAAGGTTTTGGATACCTATTGACGATTGGTTTCCTGCTGGTTGTTCTCCTGGCGTGGCTGTATCGGCGTGCCGATGGTGCGATATTCTTCCTTCCGGCACACTACATTAGCCTGACGGACGTCAAGGGGGTTGCCCGTTTGTTTTCGCGTTTCTGGTTTGTGGTTATGTTGGCGGGAATTCCCGTGCTGGCCCTAAGGGGTGGGGAGGGGGGGAACGTTGGCCGGCGGGTTTGCTGTATCCTGTTTCCGGCCGCCTTGGTCGTGGGGTGGATGAACAATTATATGTTCGAGACCCGCAGGCTGTTGCTGGCGTGGATGCCTCTCGCTATTCTGGCTTCGGTGCTGTTCGGTTGGTGGGTTGCTCGGACTGTCGGTTGGTTGCTGGAACGATATCGTCATACGCCTCGCCGCCTCATGATAGAGCGGCTCGTTATGCTGGCGGTTGTCGTATTGTGCATGGTTGCAGGTGTACGGGGGCGGATGCCGCTCTATCGAACATGGAATCACAGGGGCATGTATCGGTTCTATAAGGACATCAGTGCGACGGTTCGTCAGCAGGGGGATGTGCTGCTGGCCACGTATACCCAGACCGCCGTGCCTGTGGAACGATTGTCCGGTCTTCCGTTGCTGCCCGTATCATGGGGATACCGAAGCGAAGAAGAGTTTCGTCGAGCGGAATTGGTATTCAATAGGCTCGTGCAGGATAATCCGGACAAGCGTTTTCTATTTCTGACCCCGTTTCAAGGGGTGGCGCTGCCTGGTCTGTCCCTGGAGAAGGTTGCGGACTGGCAGTTGCAGTCAGCGAGCCTGGCGCGCGCCCGACATTCCGTGCCGGATCGGCAAGACCAGAAGACCCGGAGCCTTTCGTTGTATCGGGTGCGCTCGACGATGCCGGATTCGCCCCTTTTTCCCTATGTCCGTTTGCTGGATGGTGATCGGTTCGGGATCAAGGGGGATGCCAATCTAATGCCTAATCGGCGGATGGAACTCAAGGGTGTTAAGGTGCCTGCGGACGGATTGTTATTGGATGCGATATCGCCCTATGAAGCGGGATCGGCAGATCTGTTACTGCTCTTTCTGGCAACCCCCGCTGGCGACGGCAACACGGCCGGTTGGGAACTGAAAAGACCTGACGGTACAGTTGCTGTACAGGGGCATCGGATATCGGACAAATGGTCCACCATCATGATTGCAGGTCGCGA
>JAIFLS010000032.1 GCA_020048935.1 bacterium
AATCCATGTGAAAGGAGACGTAATCCACCTGGTTTGAGCGGATGGGTGACGGGAAGACGCTTTGGTCTGCCGTGTCGAGATAGACGTACCAGGCCTTGCGCCCGTAGCAGTCGTCCAGCCCGCGTCCGATGTGGGCGGCAAAGCCCTCGTCGCGCCAGGCGGTCTCCAGTTTCTGCAGGTCCGCGCGTATCGGAACCGCCCGAGCCTCCAGATCCTGCAGCAGTGGCCATTCGATTTTCCACTCCTTGTCGCCCCAGAGCGACAGGCAGTCCACCCAGGGACGGTTGGTCGGGAACAGTTTCGCCCGCAGTGCGGAGATCCGGGTGTTCAATCCTTTTTCCGGATCCGGGTCCTCGAGCATGCCACGCAGGCGGCAGTACTCGGAGTAGATCGTCTGTGCCCGCTGCCGTTCCGGTGAAATAACGCGTGATGGCGGAAGCTTGCCGGTGGCTCGGTCACCGGCCGGTTTGCCGGTTCGGAACTGTTCGAAAGCCGCCTGGTCGCGTTTTTTGAATGCGTCAAACGTATTCCCGCCACGCTGCGCATCTGCCGCCAGCAAGGCTGTGGCAGCCAGGGTTGCCGTACAAACACACGCCATCTGCCTGTTCATGACCGCCTCCTTGTTCTTGCCGCGCTTCCTGCCAGGCTACCTTGAATCCGCCATCAATTTAGGTCACTTGACTTCGAGAGGCAAGCTCTGTTTCCGGTGCATTATTCTTGCTCATTGGCTCCGGTTCGGGTTCAATAGAAGAACGAGGTAAGCAACAGAAAGGAAGAAACGGATGAGACCGGTTGTATTGATCATACGGGATGGGTGGGGAATCAATGAGAATCCGCGGGGCAATGCGGTGATGGCGGCGGATACGCCGAACATCGACCGTTACAAGGCGCAGTACCCCTGGACGGCTCTGGATTGTTCGGGCGAGCCGGTCGGGTTGCCGGACGGCTACCAGGGGTCGAGCGAGGTCGGCCACCTGAACATCGGCGCGGGCCGTATCGTGATCCAGGAACTGAAGCGGATCGACGACGGGCTGCGCACAGGCAAGCTGTTTGAGGCGGGGAAGTGGAAATCGCTGGTGGCCAACTGGAAGGCCAACGGCAGCCGGCTTCACCTGCTGGGACTGCTGCAGGACGAGGGGGTCCACGCGCATCAGGAGCATCTGTTCAAGATCATGCGCCGGGCGCGCCGCGAGTATCCCGGTGGCGCGATCGTGATACACCCGTTCCTTGACGGGCGCGATACGCCGCCCCGCAGTTCGCTGGAATACATCGCCAAACTAGAACTGGTGATGAAGGAGGTGGGGGGCTGCTCGATCGGCACCGCCATGGGCCGATACTACGCCATGGACCGTTCGCAGAACTGGCGGCTGACCGATATCGCCTACCATTGCCTGGTCAGCGGCGAGGGGCGTGTGGCACCGACGATCCGGCAGGCGGTCGAGGAGTCGTATGCCGCCGACAAGACGCCGGACGGCGAACCGATGGTCGATGAATATATCCTGCCGTACCGCATGAACGGATACGAGGGGATGCGCGACGGCGACTGCGTGCTGCACACAAACTACCGCCAGGACCGGGCGATCCAGCTCGCGCTGGCTTTCACGGCCGATGATTATCCCGGCACGCGCAAGGTGCGTCCGGCGGTCACGTTCCTGGGCCTGACCCGCTACTTCAACGAGTTCACTGAGTACATGATGGGGGCCATGGATGCCGAGGGCGGCATGGAGCATCTGCTCGGCGAGGTTGTTTCCGATGCCGGGTTGCGGCAGTTACGCATTGCCGAGACGCAGAAATTCCGCCACGTCACCAGCTTCTTCAACGGCAAGTCGACCACGCCCTATGCCGGGGAGGACCAGGTGGATGTGCCCGGCCGCTTCGACCCCTCGGCGTTCGGCAGTCATCCCGAGATGGAGGCCTACAACCTGACCGATGCGATCCTGGCCCGGCTGCAGGACAATCCGTATGCGTTCATCGTCGTCAACTATGCCAATGGCGACATGGTCGGGCATACCGGCCTGTTCGAGGCCGCGCGCAAGGCGATCGGGATTGTCGACGAATGCGTGGGACGGCTGGTTGAGCGTTGCCTGGAGCTGGATGCGCATGTGCTGATCACGGCCGATCACGGCAATTCCGAGGAGATGATCGATCTGGTGACTGGCATGGTCAAGACCAGCCATACGCTCAACCCCGTCGAGTTCATCTATGTGGCGAAGGATTCCGCCGGGCGGCGGCTGGTTCCGCATGGCAAGCTGTCGGATATCGCGCCGACGGTGCTGGAATTACTGGGGTTGCCGGTGCCGGCGGAGATGACGGCGGTGAGTCTGCTGGCGGATTAGATGGCCGTGATGCAGGGGCGGGCCTCCCGCGTTTGGCTGAGCGTTGTGGGGTAGGGGCGGGCCGCCGGACCGCCCGCTGTGAAAGAGAGTGTGAGCGTTGTTGAGATCGCGCATGCGGATGATGATAGGCAAGGGGGTGTTTCGCCGGTTGCCGTTGCTGATGCTCGGTGTGCTGGTGGCGCAGACAGCCGTCGCGGCGCTGCAGTTCAAGGACCGCTACAGTCCGTGGAACGCGAAGCGCGAGGCGAGGCGCGAGACTCGCTATATCCTGCTGCACACGACCGAGGGGCCGGGCAAGGGGTCGCTCGAGAAGTTGTATCGCTATGGCGAGGCTCATTTCATGGTCGATACGGATGGGGTTGTCTACCGCCTGATCGACCGCCGCCGCGTGGCCATGCATGCCGGGCGCAGCATGTGGGAGGGCATCACCGGACTCGACGACTACACGATCGGCATTGAAGTGGCCGGGTACCACAACCGAGCGATCACCAAGGCGCAGATTGCCGCCTTGCGCGAGCTTCTGGATCAGTTGAAGGTGACTTACCGGATACCGGACCAGAACATCATCCCGCACTCGATGGTGGCCTACGGGGCGCCGAACCGCTGGCACCGGCGTTCGCATCGCGGTCGCAAACGTTGCGGGATGCAGTTTGCCGACCGCTCGTTGCGCGAGAAACTGGGGCTCAAGAGCCAGCCGTTGTTTGATCCGGACGTCAAGGCCGGGCGGCTGGTCAATGCCGATCCCTACCTGGCGCTGGCGCTGTTCGGCTCGGCGCGCGAGCAGACGAAGGCGGCTGCGCACTTCGACGGCGACTCGGCCATGATCATCGCACCCGGGCGCAGTGCATGGGATATCGCGCGCGACAAGTACCGCAATTCGAATACGCGCTATCTTTTCCCCGATGGCAGGGAACTGCGCGGCGACCAGGTGACCAACTGGAAGTCGATGCCGGCGGGGACGCGCGTGGTGCTGTCTGCCGACGCCCGCGAGAACGATGAGGAGCGGCTGCTGGAGATCGGTACGGAAAGCGGTGTCGGCGACCTGGCTGGCGACGAGGCCCTGGCTTCCACCACGATCTATTTCCTCAAGGACGGACGGGTGAGGCAGGGCAGCGAGATGACCCGCGAACAGGTCGATGCCCTGCCATCGGGTACGCGGATCCTCGTCGGCTATGTCCATGGCGGCTATTTGACCGCCAAGCGGAGCGCCTTCGATATCTGCGGGGCTAAATGGAATTCCCCGACGACGCTCTACCGTTTACAAGACGGTCGCGTGCTGACGGGTGAGCAGGTCACGGAGGGGTCGCTCCCGCCCATGGCCATGGTGTTTTTTGTGCGTTGATGGCGGAGGCTGCATGAATCTGATTGTCGAGGCGGGGCCGCTTGAAGGCTCGAAGTTCAATCTTTCCGGCGTTGTGCTGGTGGGGCGTTGCCCGACCAACAACCTGGTGATCGGCGATCCCGCCCTGTCCCTGCTGCACGCCCGCCTGCAGGTGGCTGATGATGGCTCGTTTGTCACCGATCTCGGATCGACAAACGGCACATGGCTCAACGGTCGGCGCATTGTCAGCGAGCGGCTTCACGACGGGGATCTGCTACAGGTTGGCGATTCCCGGATTCGGGTCCTGCTGAAGGCGGAGATCGTGTCGAGACCGGTGATGTCGAAGACGGGCCTGATCGACATGGATTTTGCTGTTCCAGCCACCGACAGTATTTTCGGCACGGTAACCTACTCGCTGAACCGCAAGATCGCGGACGGGGGCATGGGCTCGATCTACGAGGCCCGGCAATTCGGGGCGGAAGGGTTTGTCAAGCGGGTGGCGATAAAGACCATTCTGCCCGAGTTCGCCGCACGGGAGAGCGAAGTGGCCTCCTTTGTGGGGGAAGCCCGACTGGTGGCGAACCTGGTGCATCAGAACATTGTTCAGATACACCATTTCGGACGGCATCAAGGCGGCTACTACATCGTCATGGAATATATCGACGGCATGACGCTGGGCACCTTCATGGCCCTTCACCTCAGGCAGGGCCGCGAGGTCCCGGTTGACCTGGCGACGTTCATTGTCAGCCGGGTGGCACGCGGCCTGGAGTATGCACACACCCGGCGGGGTGATAACGGGGCGTCACTGCACCTCGTGCACAGGGATGTCTCGCCTAACAACATCATGATCGACAGGGAAGGCGAGGTGAAACTGACCGATTTCGGCGTGGCGCGGGCGGCTCACTTCATGGAGGACGACTCCGACGACCTGGTTGGGTGCGTGGAGTTCATGTCGCCCGAACAGGCTTCATGCATGCGCGTGGATGGCCGCAGCGACATCTACTCGCTGGGACTGGTCTACTACGAACTGCTGACCGGTGAGCGTCCGCTGCGTTCCGAGGGTACCGACCTGGCCATGGCGGTGACACGTATCCTGACCACCGTGATTCCGGACCCGCGCAAGTACCGGGCTTGCCTGACCGAGCGCACGGCCCGGATCCTGGCTTGTATGCTTGACAAGTCGCCGGAGGCGCGCTTTGCGACTGCGGGAGCCTTGTCGCAGGCGTTGGAGGAGGAAATGTATTCCAGAGGCTACGGGCCGACGGTAGTGAAGCTGGCCGCATACACCGGGGCATTGCTGGCCGGTGCGGCGGCGGTTGACGGGCAGGAGCGTGAATGATGACCGAGAAGACGTTTATCCGGGCGGATGACCAGGTTCGCGATTCCTTTGCTCTGGCGCGGAAGATCTATGATTCAGGCTTCGTGCCGGATGTGCTGGTCGTGCTGTGGCGCGGGGGGACTCCGGTCGGGATCGTGATCCATGAATTTTTGCTTTACAAGGGGATAGCGACTTATCACACCGCGATCAAGGCCACGTCCTACAGCGGGATTGGCGAGCGGGGCGAGCCGGAACTGGAGCACTTCGACCGGCTGCTGGATCATATCACGCCACAGAGCAGGGTTCTGGTGGTCGACGACATCTTCGATTCGGGCTGCACCATGAGCAAGGTCGTGCAGGAACTCAAGCCGCGTGTCGGCCAGATACGCATCGCCACGCTGTATTACAAGGAAGGGGCCAACGTGACCGATATCGAGCCCGATTACTACCTGCGCAAGACCGACCGCTGGATCGTCTTCCCGCATGAACTCGACGGCCTCACGCCGCAGGAAATCAAGGCCAAGGACAGTTTTATCGCCGATCTGCTGGATATATGACGACGGGTGGCGGTCATGGCCGACATCGGTGACCCCGATATTTTTTCACGCATTGCCGAATACGCTGCGATTTTCCAGATAGTTTCCGAGAATTATGCAAAACGTGAACGCGAAGGTTTCCCGTTTGCTTTACCGGTGGCGGCAAATGCGGTAAATAAGGAAGCATTATACGGCTCGTGTGCCGCCTGGCGGCGCAGGCGGGCCATTCAACCGAAACAGCAGAAGGAGCAGAGGACATGGCACTGAAGGGCAGCAAGACGGAGAAGAACCTGATGGCGGCGTTCGCCGGCGAATCGCAGGCGCGCAACCGCTACACCTACGCATCGGCCGAGGCACGCAAGGCGGGGTTCCAGCAGATCGCCGATATCTTTGAGGAAACCGCCGACCAGGAGCGCGAACACGCCAAGCGGCTTTTCAAGCTGATGGAGGGTGGCGAGCTGCAAATCACGGGCACGTTCCCGGCCGGCCCTGTCGGCTCGACGGTCGAGAACCTGCGCCATGGCGCGGCAGGCGAGCATTACGAGTGGACCGAGATGTATCCGGGCTTTGCCAAGATCGCCCGCGAGGAAGGCCTCGAGAACATTGCCAAGGTATTCGAGGCGATCGCGGTGGCCGAGCGCCAGCATGAGAAGCGGTACCTGGCGCTGGCGGCGAATGTCGACAGCGGCAAGGTCTTCATGAAGGACCGGCCCGTCGTCTGGCGCTGCATCAACTGCGGCTACATCGTCGAGGCTAACGAGGCCCCGAAGGTGTGCCCGGCCTGTGCCCATCCGCAGGCGCATTTCGAGCTGCTGGCCGAGAACTGGTAAGGTTCCGCTTGCACATATAGCGCAAGTACGCTATAAATGCGCGCGTTTTATCAACGACTAACAAACAAGGGGACACATGAAGAAGTACGTTTGCAATCTTTGCGGTTACATCTACGATCCCGCCATCGGCGATCCGGACAACGGCGTGGCCGCAGGCACGGCGTTTGCCGCCCTGCCGGAAGACTGGGTCTGCCCGGACTGCGGTGCGGGGCTGGAGGATTTCGAACCGGCAGAGTAGTGCCGGCTCGTCTGATTCCCGAAGGGCGTCCTGTAAAGGGCGCCTTTTTTTATATCACGGTAGAGCTCTCCTTGAATAATTACAATGAACCGTGTGGAAGTTTCATGTGATGTAAGCCTTCATGTAGGGCCTGATTATCTTGGCAGCCTTTGCGTACGGGGTCTCACCGAGGATGTGACATCTTAGCCACCGTTCAACTTCGGTCTTCCGCCTAAACCAAGCGAAAGAGTTCCTGAATCGCCAGCACGCCTCCGACCGTCCGGATGGCGAGCCAGGCCAAGAGGAATGCTCCGGCGTCCAGCGCCGGGGCCATCCGAAGCGGAACTTCGGATGGCCCCGGCCGGACGGCCCCGTCAGCAAAGCCCAGAGCCCTTGGCCGAGGATGAGCAACGCAACGGCTTCACCTACAGCCCATCCGCACAACCACACCAACAGAAACACTGCGCCGCCAAACCGTCCGGCGCCATGCGGACGGAAGATGAACTCGTCTACAGACCGATACTGTGTGTCGTCACCCATTTGTCTTCGCCAACGTCCGGTGGTTCACCTTGCCCGTCTGCGGGCAAGGTGTAGGCGAGCAGCGTGTGGTTGGGCTGCCTGCCTCGGCAGATCAAACGGACCCCCTACCATGGCATGCGCTCGCCTTTATGCCACAACTGTCCGTTGGGGAATTTCTCGCGGGCGATGGTCACAAGGTCGACGACCGTGCTCGCGCCCTCAGCAACCTCCATCGGAGCCGCCTGGGTCCCGAGATCGGTCTTCACCCACCCGGGATGGGCAGCGGCGACCCCGATACCCTTGTTCGCCAGCGTCTTCGATTGGATCAGCGTTAGCATGTTGAGCCCGGCCTTCGATGTTGAGTACCCGACTGCCATGAAGCCCCCGACCTGTTTCCACATGCTCTCAGCGGTGCCAATCGAGCCGAGCATTGACGAATGATTGATCACCCGTGCATCGTCACTGCGCGAGAGCAGCGGTACGAGGGCCTCGGTGATCGCGTAAGGGGCGATGAGGTTGACCTCTAGGGTACGTCGGACCTTGTCAGCGTCGGTCGGTTTGCCGTCCCACTCGATGGATATCCCGGCGTTGTTCACGAGTACGTCGAGCTTGCCAAAAGTCGTGTCGAGATAGCTCACAAGACTGCCGATGTCGTCCGGATTGGTAACCTCGAGACGAACAGTGTATGCTTCGCATCCTGCCGCCACGAGTTCCGCCGCCGCCGCCCTCCCGGCCTGTTCGTCGCGCGCCGTGAGGACCACAGTATATCCGAGCGCGCCGAGTTGCCGCCCTATCTCCTTGCCCAAACCCTTGTTCGCCCCCGTGATGAGCACAACCTTGCCGTTCTTTGTCATTATCGCTTTCATCCTCCTGTCTGCCGTCTGAGTCTGTTCACCCGGTGCGCATGAAGGCGCGGTAACCATCTTGGGCGGGACTGGAGTTTGAGTACGACAGAAATCCGCCCAAAGTGTGCCACTCCCAGGATTGCTGGGATCAATCCTAGGGAGCAGGTAATTGGAAGTCCAATTAAATATTTCACCGTCTGATATTTTGATTAATCAGGGACGCACTATTTATTGCTGCGCCGTGACAGATCGGGTTCCTTGCATATCGTATTGGGGTCATATCGTATTGGGGTCACGTCTCGCCGGCGCGTATCGTATTGGGGTCACGTCTCGCCATTCTTCATATCCTTTGTGCATTTCTCAGTCATCCTTTGCAGTTCACGGTCCGTTTCAAGCCGGACCTTGAAACGTTGTATGCGCGTGTATACCGTCTTGTAGCCCATGCCGCCA